>NZ_JBUDSQ010000083.1:0-10771 GCF_054921335.1 Desulfoplanes sp.
CTACGCGCTGCGCACTCCTGTCCCGTCTCCGTTTCTCCCTTTTTTTCTATCGCCCTCAAGGGCAGGTATGGAACCTGCCCCTACGGTGACCGCGAACATTTATCGAATTCCAAATTTATCCTATATCCTACATCCTATATCTACATCCTAAAACAAAGGACCCACCATGTCGCACAATCCAACCGAACTCATCTTCTTCTCCCCCACCAAGACAACGCTTGCCACCGTTGAGGCCATTGCCGCAGGTATCCACAACGCCGAAACCATCAAGACGGATCTGACCTTTCCCGTGGAAACATCCGGTCGTACAAATCCTTCAGAAGGCGTGGCCATTCTGGGCGTTCCGGTGTACGGGGGACGTGTCCCGGATCTGGCGGCCAAACGGCTGCGTGCCCATGTTCAGGGGAACGGCAGACCGGCCGTGGTGGTCGCTGTCTACGGCAATCGGCATTATGACGATGCCCTGCTCGAGCTGAACGACATCGCCAAGGAATTGGGCTTCGCGCCCGTTGCCGGGGGCACCTTTATTGGCGAACATTCCTTTTCATCCCGAGATCTTCCGGTTGCCACGGGTCGTCCTGATGACAACGACCTGCAAATGGCCCGAGATTTCGGGCGCAAGATTGCCGAGAAACTGGCCACGCTGACCAACCTCGATGGCATCGAGCCTCTCAATCTCCCCGGCAACCGTCCCTACAAGGACGGCGTCCAGCCCGCGCCCATCGCGCCGGAGACCGATCCGGACCTGTGTACGCTATGCGGCGAGTGCGCCCGTGTCTGCCCCTCCCAGGTCATCGAGGTCGCTGACGGGGTCATCACCGACGTCTCCGGGTGCATCCGGTGCAGCGCGTGCATCCGGGCCTGTCCCACAGGGGCCAGGGCATGGAATGTGGCCAAGATCCACGAGATCAACGTATTCCTGCACACCAAACACGCCGAACCCAAACAGCCGGAGATGTTCCTCTGATCCCTTCTCCCACCACACCCCCGAACGCCATGGAAAACACCGCCCACGACAACCTGACCCGATGCCGCGAAATCCTGAACACCACCTTTGGATTCCGCACCTTCCGCAATCTCCAGGAAGCAATCATCGACCATGTCGTCGCGGGCAACGATGGTCTGGTCCTCATGCCCACGGGTGGTGGAAAATCCCTGTGTTACCAGATTCCCTCCATGGTCAGGCCGGGGACCGGGATCGTCATCTCCCCGCTCATCGCCCTCATGCAGGACCAGGTGACCGGACTGTTGCAGATGGGAATCAAGGCGGCCTGCCTCAATTCCAGCCTCATCCCCCAGGAAGCCGCCGGGGTTGAGAATCAGCTCGTTTCGGGCCATCTGGACCTGTTATACGTGGCCCCGGAACGGCTCATGACCGACCGGTTCCTTTCCCTGCTCGAACAAAGCGAAATCGCCCTGTTCGCCATTGACGAGGCCCATTGCGTGTCCCAATGGGGCCACGATTTCCGGCCCGAATACACCCGGCTGGACATTCTGGCAGAACGGTTCCCCCATGTCCCCAGACTGGCCATGACCGCCACGGCGGACAAACCGACCCAGAAGGATATTCGCGAAAACCTCCGTCTCGCCCAGGCACGCGTCTTTACCACCGGGTTCGACCGGCCGAACATCAGATACACGGTCATCCCCAAGAACAATCCCCACCAGCAGTTGTTTAAATTCCTAAGAGATGAACATCCGGGCGAATCAGGCATCGTCTACCGATTCAGCCGAAAAAAGGTGGACCAGACCGCTGCCTGGCTCGCCAACAAGGGGCTCACCGCCCTGCCCTACCATGCGGGCATGGACGCCGGGGCCCGGCACAGGAATCAGGACCGGTTCATGCGCGAGGAAGGGATCATCATGGTCGCGACCATCGCCTTTGGGATGGGGGTGGACAAGGCGGACATCAGGTTCGTGGTTCATCTCGAGCCGCCCAAGAGCATGGAGGGGTATTACCAGGAGACAGGACGCGCCGGGCGCGACGGGCTGCCGGCCGATGCCTGGATGACTTATGGATTCGGGGATATCGTGGCCATGCGCAACCTGGTCCTGGCCAACACCACCACCGAGGACCGGCGACGCATAGAATGGCAAAAACTCGAGGCCCTGATCGGGTTTCTGGAAACTGCCGCGTGCAGGCGGCAGGCATTGCTCAACTATTTCGGGGACACCTATCCTGAAACATGCAACAATTGCGACAACTGCCTCCACCCCGTGGCAACCTGGGACGGGACCATTGCCGCCCAAAAGGCCCTGTCCAATATTTTCAGAACCGGTCAGCGATTCGGGGTGGCCCATCTCACCGAGGTTTTGCTGGGCAACGCCACCAAGCCTATCCTCAAATTCGGCCACGACAAGGTCTCCACCTTTGGCATCGGCACGGATCTGGACAAACGCGGCTGGGCCTCGGTCTACCGCCAGCTGGCATCGGCCGGGGCGTTGTACGTGGACGTGGAAAACTACGGATCACTCAAACTAAACGACAAGAGCTGGGCCATTATGCGTGGCCAGGAAACAGTCAAATTCAGAACCGATCCCACGCCCACGCCCAAAAAAAACCGGAGCAGACCGTCTGGGTCACGCGCCGCCATCGAGTTGACCACCGAGGAATCCAAAACACTTTGGGAATCCCTGCGCACCCTGCGTCGGGAGATTGCCGAAAAACAGAACGTCCCACCCTACACGGTCTTTGCGGACAAGACCCTGCTTGAAATGGTCACCTTTCGCCCGACCACAATGGAGGGCATGTCCGCCCTCTACGGCATCGGCCAATCCAAACTGGCCCATTACGGACAGACATTTCTGGACGGCCTGAAAGCGCACGGAGCCAAACACGGCCGCCCCACAGATCTCCCCGATCTCCCGGAACCGGCACCGACACGGCCCCCCAGGAATGAACGCCAGGAGCTGAGCGATACGGAAAACCTGTCCCTGGACCTGTTCAGAAAACTCGGATCGATCAGTGCAGTAGCCAAAGAACGGGGCCTCAAAACGTCAACCATTACCGGCCACATGGCCCAGGCGGTTCGACTCGGCGAGGTCACCGCACAAGAGGTTACCGGATTGAACGATGAGGAACTGGCCGCTATCAGGACCACCTTCGAGAAACTGAGGAACGATGGAGTGGTCGCCCTCAAGCCAGTGTCCGAGGCCCTGGGCGGGAAGTATGATTACGGGGTGCTGAAGTGTGTGCGGATGGGGATGGGGGGATGACGTCAAACAAGAAAATGTTATAACCATTTGAACTTAAAACTGCGGCTTGGCAAAGCCTGGGGGCGCCGACGTCCCCGTCGGCTCTTACGTTATACATGCCGACGAGGACGTCGGCGTTCCCAGGAAAAGACACTGCCTTATCCCCAGTTGTCGTGCTGAATAGTTACCCCCGTCAAAATGGCGCGTTTTCTCCTTCCGGTACAATAATCAACGACGGCTTCTTATTTTTTGCATTATTTGCAATATCCTTCGCTCCCATCTCTTCACTCTTCTCCATCTGCTCCATCTCTTCCCATGTCACTCCATAGGATGCGCCCCCAAGAGTATACCCTGCTATGAAACCGAAATACTCGTCCTGATCAAGGCCGAGTATCTGCTTCTCCTCTTCTTCCCTGCGAGCACGTTTCCGGCGCTTCGCTTCGATCCGGTTCTTCACCGTCGTCTCGAGCCGCTCCTCGTATTCCTTGGAAACCGTCATCCCAAGCATCTTCAATTCCGCGACCGCGCACAGGATATCCACGCCAAAGGCCTTGCGGTAGCCCTTGACCGGATTTTTGCCTCCGTACTTCTCCAGCCACCGGGTCGACCGGGCTGATTCGAGCCGTTGCTGCCGATCCATCTTGCATCTGCGCGGTGTGGATACGTTTTTCTTTTTTTTTCTACGTGACGACATAGGGAGGCCTCCTTTTCGCACCGTCGCAAAACCGAACCTTTGGACAAAACAGGCTGGATATCACGAACAAATTCATGTAGCCACAGGTATCATTACAAATTTCTCAAACATGGATGGGGAAGATTTTGTCGATGCCCCCGGGCATTGTGCATACAACAAGGAGGGCTGAATGAAACTTGGCCGCAGACGTTTTTTCCAACTCGCCCTGGCTGCAGGGGGCACGGTCGCTGCCCAGGCCGTGCAACCGCCCGGGGCACAGGCATGGGTATCCAAGGCGCCGGACGATCCCCTCGGCTGCCTCGTGGACATCACCCGGTGCGTGGGATGCCGCAAATGCGAAGAGGCCTGTAACGCCTACAACAAACTCCCCGAACCCGATACATCATTTAAAGACAATACGGTCTTCAATACCACGCGCCGGATGGATGCCGACGCCTTCACCGTGGTCAACCGCTATTTCACCGGCGAAGTGGACGAACAGGAACGTCAGGTTCCCACCTTTGTCAAGATCCAGTGCATGCATTGTCAGGACCCGGCCTGCGTGTCCGCATGTATCACAGGGGCGTTGTCCAAAAAGGAAAACGGTACGGTGCATTACGATGTCTCCAAGTGCATCGGGTGCCGGTACTGCATGGTCGCCTGCCCCTTTGAGGTCCCGGCCTACGAGTATGACGAGCCCCTGACGCCGAGGGTTCGCAAATGCACCTTCTGCTTCGAGCGCATCGAAAAAAAAGGAGGGAAACCGGCCTGCGCCGCTGCCTGTCCCGTAGAGGCCATCACCTTTGGCAAGCGCAACACGTTGCTTGACCTTGCCCATGCCCGCATCGACAACGATCCCAGCCGGTATGTGGACCATGTCTTCGGCGAAACCGAGGTCGGGGGAACGAGCTGGCTGTATGTTTCCGGCGAACCCTTTGACCAGCTCGGATTTCCAATCATGCCGACCAAACCCATGCCCAAACTGGCCGAAACCATCCAGCATTCCGTGTACGCCTATATGTGGGCCCCGGTAACCCTATTCGTTGGGCTCGGCTGTCTCATGAAACGGCAGAACAAAAACCATGACCGGGAGGAGGAATCATGAGCCATACTCCCAGACCGTTACGTACGCCCTTCTGGACCCCCGGTGTCATTGTCCTTGCAGTCCTCATGGTCATCGGTTTCGTGTGTATCGCGGCCCGCTACATCGGTGGACTCGGCTATGCCACCAACCTTGACAACGGCCATCCCTGGGGACTCTGGATCGGTGTGGACGTGGCCTCGGGCGTGGCCCTGGCTGCCGGCGGCTTCACGACATCATTCCTGGCCCACATTCTTGGACGCCACAAATACGAAGCCGTCCTGCGCCCGGCCATCCTGACAGCGGCCCTGGGCTACACCTTCGTGGCCCTCGGTGTCTGCCTGGACATCGGCCGGTCCTGGGCCATCTGGAAACCCATGTTCAACTGGAATTTCAATTCAGCCCTGTTCGAGGTGGCCATGTGCGTCATGGCCTATCTCACGGTATTGTACATTGAATTCTTTCCCGTGGTGGCCGAACAGTTCGGCAAAAAATTCAAACTGCTGGCCACACTAGATGGGATGCTCAAGCCCCTCATGTGGGTGTTCATCATTCTTGGGGTGGTGCTCTCCTGCATGCACCAGTCGAGCCTTGGCACCCTCATGCTCATCGCGCCCACCAAGATGCACCCCCTCTGGTACACTCCCCTGCTCCCCCTGCTCTTTCTGCTCTCGGCCTTTTCCGTGGGCTATCCCATGGTCATCTTTGAGACGGGTCTGTCCACGAGCTCCCTGAAACTCGACGGTGAAATGGACGTGCTCGGGCCATTGTCACGCTGGACCATCTTCATTCTCGGAACATACATGGCCGTGAAGCTCGGGGACATGATCGTGCGGGGCACCTATGTCTATCTCCTCGACGGCACCGCCCAGTCCAACGCCTTCATCATCGAGGTGCTCTTCGGGGTCGTGATACCCTGGCTCATGCTCCTGTCCCCACGGATCCGCCGCTCCAGAGGACTGCTGTTCACGGCTGCGACCATGATCGTCCTGGGCGTGCTCATCAACCGGATCAATGTCTTCACCGTGGCCTACAAGGCACCGGTGACCCAGACCACCTATTTCCCCTCGGTCCCGGAAATAGCCATAACCGTCGGCCTCATCGCCACGCTCATGTTTCTATACAGGATCGTGGTCACCTGGCTCCCGGTGATAGGCGCGCAAAAAAGGGAGGTGGAATCATGAAACGATGCGCACTGACCATTACCGTCCTTGTCCTGTTCCTGGGCATGGGACTGACAGCATACACCCAGAACCAGCCATCGGGCCCGTCGCTGCACGCGGGATCGGGTGTCACCAAGGGATGGAAGGCACCCGACCAGGCTGAGGCCATCGCCCGTTCGAAAAAAGTCATCCCCCTGGTCAAGGAGGTGCTTGTGGAACCGCCGGGCGTGCGCAGTCAGCGGTTCATCGAGGAAGGATACGATATCGCCGACATCAAGCACAGCTATTTCCTGCTGGACAGTCCGATCATCAAGAAGAACGAGGACAAGTATCATCCCGTGCGCTTCATGCACACCAAGCACGCCGCCTCGGTCAAGGACTGCACCCTGTGTCACCATGCCCGGCCGAAAAAAAACGTGGTCAAGGATGCCAGAGCCAACGACACCCTGCGATGCTCGGCCTGCCATCAAAAGTCCTTTGATCCCCAGATGCCGGACCGGATCGGGCTCAAGGCCGCCTATCATCTCAATTGCATGGGCTGCCACAAAGAGGAAGGCAAGGGACCCGTGGGCTGCCAGGGCTGCCATCTGCGGAACGAAACCGACCATAAGGACAAGATCAACCTGGCGGCCAACCCTACCCCCATGCAGGTGACAGAAGAATGTCTGCGGTGCCATGAGAAGGCGGGCAACGACATGCTCAAATCGGCCCATTGGCTGTGGAAAGGCCCATCCCCCTACACCCTCAAACATGCCAAGAGCATACAGATCGGAAAATCCGAGAAAACGCTCAACAATTTCTGAATAAACATCCAGAGCAACGAGTCTCGTTGCACATCATGTCATGTCGGCTACGGATGGAAGGACAAGAGTTTCGATTTCACGGACAAAACCAGGATCGACTGCCTCGTGTGTCACGACACAACGGGCACGTACAAGAAGACACCTGCAGGAGCGGGCATGCCTGCCAAGGATGTGGATCTGGTCATGGTGGCCAAGAATGTGGGCTATACCAGCCGCCAGACCTGCGGCGACTGCCATTTCAGCGGCGGGGGCGGCGATGCGGTCAAGCACGCCGACATGTCGGAAAATCTGAACTGGCCGAACCGTAACTGTGATATCCATATGGGCGGGTACGATTTTACCTGCACCGAATGCCACAAAACCATCAACCACAAAATCCCCGGACGCAGCTCCTCGGTTGCCGTGGCCGAGGGAAGCAAGACCTGCGAAACCTGCCACACGGACAATCCCCACTACGGGGACGACCTTCTGGATGCCCATTTGAACCGGCATTGCCAGAGCGTGTCCTGTAACACCTGCCATACTCCGGTGTACTCCAAGTGCACCCCCACCAAGACCTTCTGGGACTGGTCCAAGGCCGGTGACAAGAACCGGGTTCCAAAAAAGGACAAGTACGGCAAGACCGATTACCACTGGAAAAAGGGCGAGTTTGCGTGGAAGGAGAGTGCCAAACCCGAATACGCATGGTATAATGGATATATGGAAAGGATACTGGTGGGCGACAAGGTGGATTTTGACGGGGTCAACCATATCACCTACCCGGTGGGTTCCATCAAGGACCCGCGTTCCAAGATCTACCCGTTCAAGATCATGCGCGGATTCCAGGCCGCCGATGCCGAAAACGGCTATTTCCTGCTGCCCCACCTCTTCGGCAAGCAGGGATTCTGGTCCACAGGTAACTGGCAAAAATCCTTTGCTCTGGGAATGAAAGCGGCCAACCTGGATTACAGCGGCAAATACGACTGGGTGGAAACGGATATGTATTGGGGCATCCATCATGAAGTCAGCCCCAAAGAATTCGCCCTGTCCTGTGCCCAATGCCACAAGAGCCTGAGCGGCGAGCTGACCTGCGGCCGATGCCACCAGGACAGCCGGGAGGTGGACTACAAAAAACTCGCAACCCAGGGAACCAACTTCAAATTCATGTACTCCCAGGGACGGGATGTGAAGGACCTGATCGGGGTGACCGATTATCTCGATTTCAAGGCCCTCGGGTACAAGGGTGATCCCATCATCTGCGGAGGAAGGTTCAAGAAACTGCCGTTGGGATACCGGAAGTCAGAAAAGACATGTGAATAATACCGCAGTACATTCATCAGACACAAGTACCCCGGGACCGTTCCAACATGGTCCCGGGGTACAAGAGGGAGACAAGAAGCATGTCCGAAATCAGAATGACGACAGAAGCCCGTACAGATTATGACTGCGAAGCCACCGGCCTGCCCGCGGAACGCTGGGGCGAGGCCGTTTTTACGGTGGGAGACCAGGAACTGGTCTTCGAGGTCAGCGTGGAAAAGGATATCATCGTGGCCATAATGCTCGACGAGCAGACGACCTGGAAAGGAACCCTGACGGGCCTCAGGGAACTCATCACCTCGACAATGAACAAATAATCCTCGCGTAGGGGCGGCCCTGTGTACTCTACAGAGCAGAACCGGCCGCCCTTTGTGGGTATCATACCGCGAGATGTTCAGTGATCTTCTCGGCCAGCGGAAGAATGGCGATCCCATCCTGCAAACCGTCCACGAATCGCTTGGGAATGTTGGAGAATCCCACAAGAGCCCCGGACAGGGCACCGGTCAGGGCCGCCCGGGCCATGTTGTTCCCGCCGCCGTTGATGGCCGAAAGCACGGGCATCTCGAATTCCTCGGGAAACCGGGCGGACAGATAATAGGCGGCCGGGGCCAGAAAACCCAGCTGACAGGGAAGGCCGAACAACTGGCACACATGCAGGGGCGGGTCGATGTGGAGGTTTGGATTATTCGCCGCCCTGGCGATGAGATCGGGATGGATGAAGGCATCATGAAAAAAACGGGTCAACCCTGTGGAGTCCGCCCATCCCGGCACGACCATACGGGTCTTGCCCAGGGGGATGTCGCGGATCAGGGCGCAGACGGTCAGACTAAATGCCAGTGACTGGGCTGTGATGAAGGGCTCGTTGTGGGTCAGCCGGATATTCTCCACAGCTGCGTCGGCCAGTCGTTCCGGCACATGGGCATAGGCTGCGGCCAGAATTGTGCTCCTGATAGCCGCCTCGGCCGTGTCGGCATGTGATCCTGCGCGTTTCCATGACCGTTCTGCTTGCCAGACCTTCCATAATTCCCGCATGGCAATGTCCGTCATGCGCCCACCATGGATGGACCCGTCCAGAGTGCCCAGAAGATCGTCCATCCGGGTGGTAAAATCGTCCTGATCATAGGTCCCGGTACAGGCCAGGGATTCCAGAAGCATCAGAGTCACCTGACCGGTCTGGGAATTGTCCCCGGGCTTCAACCCCTCGTGCCAGCGCCCCTTTTTGGGTGCGGTGTACTCGCTGATCCACTGCCCGTAATCCTGACGCATCTTCCCAAGGTTGTAGTACCAATGCGGCCCCACTCCCAGGGCGTCACCGATAAAACACCCCACAACCGCGCCCATGGCACGGTCCCGCGCAGAAATCCCCTGCATGATCATCCCCCCTGGTTCGCGTTGTACATGGTGCATGACAAGCCTGATTCTTCCTTGCCATGAACATAGATGGCCTTCGGTATTTTTTCCAAGGTCAAATGTCCAAAAAACAAAGCGTATGCAAAATCACCTTTTTCAAAGAGATGAACGGCAACCCTCCAATCGTTTTCCGCCGGAACGCGCTAATACGATATTTTTTCGCGTATATTCATGATCAAGCTATAGAGAGTTAGCCATTCAATGTAAACGGATCGATTTATTTGCCCCCTACACAAACATGACCCACGCCCCGCCGAGCATGACCAATACCGCAAGCCACCGCCTGCTCACGTCTTCCCTGAGCAACCAGTGGGACAAAAACAGGGTGACGATCATCCCCAGCATGGACACGGGTTCGGCCACGCTGACATCGATTTCGGTGATGGCCATGAGGAGGAAGAGGTAGGAATAGGCGTTGATGGCCCCGCTGGCCATGGCGGTCCAGGGTTGTTCCTTCATGATTCTGACAATGCCGGACGTCCGCCCTTTGATGAGGACATAGATAAACACGTAGCCGGCAATGATGAGATAGAGAAAGAAACAGTATACGAGGGGGGATGTCGCCTGGATATTGCTCTTGTCGATGACCCGGCCCACGGCGATGAGCAGGGATGCAACCATCATGAACCGACAGCCGGCATTATGGATCAGGCCGCGCATGGATTGGACAAACGAAGTTTTTGCGCGTCCGTCGCGGTTGAGGTGAGAGGCCCCGTACAGGAGGAGCGCAAGCCCGATTCCCTTATGCACGGTCAATGGTTCGCCCAGAAAAATGGAGGCAATGACCGCCAGAAAGACGATGTTGAAATTGTACAGCGGACTGACGAGAGAGGCCTCTTCCAGAGACAGGGAGCGGACATAACAGACAAAGGCCACGGAATAGAAAAATCCGCTCATAAAGGCCTTGGGGAGGAAATGCCATGACCCTACCCGCTCAAAGATGACAAACGGGATCAGGAACAGGGCACCGAGAAAGAAAAACAGAAAGGTGGAGCAGAAGGAATCGGCGCGTGAGCCCATCTTTTTGACAACGATCCGTTCCACCCCAAGGGTGAGGACCCGCCCGGCCAGGGCGAGCATGGGAAGAGACATGGGTAGGCTCCAAAGGAGAGGGAGACGGGAGGGGGAAAAAGGAGACGGGAGACGGGAG
>NZ_JBUDSQ010000084.1:0-10631 GCF_054921335.1 Desulfoplanes sp.
AGAGCCGGAGACATCAACGGCAGTGATCACAGGAGCATCGTTGGTACCCGTAATGGTGATGGTCATATCCTGCGTAGTTGTGTAATCTCCGTCATTAACGCTGATGGTGTATACTGCTGTAACAACTTCTCCGTCAGCAAAATATTGTGTGAGATCATTATCCAGAGCAAAATCCCAATTCACGGTGCCGCTATTCGCAGCGCTGTCAACACCTGCCCCATTGATGGTTAATGCAGAATCCAATACGGCGCTCAGTTCATCCGAGAGAGTCACACCATCTGCCGCAGTCTTGGTGACCACACTACTCAACGTGACGTCGGATGTATCGGTAGTATCCACATCCGTAAAACTGATTGAACCGCTGTCACGCAGCATCAGCGGATCGCCGGAGGTACTGTCTTCTATTACGGCACCTGTGACATCGGTGGCGGTGATGACCGGCTCGTCGTTGGTGCCGGTGACCGTGATGGTGATGGTTTCGGTATCGGTTGTGCCCTCGCTGTCGGTTGCGGTCACCGTGTACTTGATGGCCAGGGTCTCACCTGTGGAAAGGAAATCGAATGTCTCCGTGCCGGAGTCGAAAACCCAGTTTGCAGTTCCCGTTTCAGTGCTGTCGGGGACGGGTTGGGCCGTGATCGAAAGCATGTTTGTCAGCGCAGTGTTGTCGGGTACGCTGGTATCAGTGCCCATTACATGATCACTGGAATCTTTTTGAGTGACTGATGTCACCTCACGGGTCATGTTCACAACGTCGGTCGTATCCAGGTCACCAATCGTGAACGATCCGTTTGTAGTGAGATCCCCTGAATCTGTCTCGGTAACTCCTGCCGTTGCGGGGCCTCCACTTATTACCGGGAGATCATTGGTCCCGGTGATGGTGAAATCCACATCCGTGGTCCCTGTACCTCCCTGGGAATCCGTTGCCGTTATGGTGTAGCCGAAGGTGATGGTCTCGTCTTTGGCCAGAAAATCCAGATCCGCGTCATCCAGAGAGTAACTCCAATTGGTGTCACCAGGTGCGGCTGCATCGGTGACAGAAACGACACTGAAGCCGGCGACAAGATCGGACGCCAAGGTGCTATCGATGGCGCCACCGCTCCAGGCAATGTTTCCCTTGGATACAAAAGCGATATCAACGACATCATTGAAATCGATGTCATTGAACTCAAGGGTACCGCTGTCGGAAAGATCCTGGGCCGAGGCATCGATGGCTTCGGATACGCCAGTGGTAGCGGTTGTTTCTACGGTTGGGTTGTCGTTGGTGCCGTTGATGGTAACGGTGACGGTTGCGGTGGTGGTCGCGTCGCTGTCGTCCTTGGCTGTGACGGTATAGCTGAAGCTTATTTTTTCACCGGCGGAGAGAAAATCGAGATCCAGGTCGTTGGCCGCGTAGTTCCAGGCAGTGGTTCCCGGAGCAGCTGCGTCGGTCGCCGTCGCGGAGAAGGGGGCGGTTCCCGAACCGGTGGTCAATGCGGTAATGAGATCGGGCTCAAGGCTTCCGGCAGAGGAGTCATCCGCCTTTGTCCACGCGATGTCGTTGTTGTAGCTTGTGGAAATGTCGATCACATCACTGGCATCGACATCATTGAAGATGACCGTTCCTGTCGACGAGAGATCCTGCTCAGCGGCATTTAGTTGTTCGTTGGGCGTATAGCTTCCGGGATCGACGCTCACTGTCGGTAAATCATTGGTGCCGTTGATGGTGATGGTCACCGTTGCAGTATTATATCCCCTAACGCCGTCATGAACCTGGTAGGTGAAGGTGTCAGGCAGGCTTTCGCCAACGGCCAAGGCTTGGACAGCTGAAAGCTCGTTGTTTACCGAGTAGGTATAGGAGCCGTCGCTACTGATAGTAAGGGTTCCATAATCTCCATTGATGGTGGTGTTGGTAGTTACTGCCGTGTAATCGGCATCGGATGCGTCTTTGGCATTGGTTACTACAAGGGAATCAGTCCTCGTGCTTCCTTCAAATATATCCTGGTCACTATCCGCTCCAGCATCTTCAGTGTTCCCCACACCCGTAAGCACGTTGCCGGAAGTCGTTGTTGTGTCTGTAATGGCCTCGCCTTCATCAACGCTGTTGGCATCGTTTACGCCCACCGGCAAGCGATCGATATTAACGGTGATGGTGCCGCTGACCGTTTTTTGGCCCTCGCTGCCCTGATCCTGGCCGAGCCCAACGGTTCCGCTGGTGGTGTTATTGCTGTTTTGGTCGTCAAAAGTGAAATCCAAATCAACATGATCGTAACCAAGATTGCCCGCTGTCGTCACATTATTGCTATAGGTGATGCTGTTTAGGGCTGTATTGACTAATTCTGTGGTGGCACTTGAATTAAAGATAAACTCGAGCGTTCCGTTACTATTGGTGTAGGTCCCGATAGTGGTACCGGAAACCACGATGTTACCACTGGCCTCTGAAATCGAACTTAAGCTGCCGGTGGCGCTGAAAATATCTTCCGCACTGGCTACACCATTTCGGGCAATGGTCAATGTAGAGCCGTTCCAATTGCCGGTAGCGATGCCTTCATTCAAGGCTTCAAGGTCAGGGTCGCTCAGCACGGCATCGGCATCAATTACTACCGCATCACCGGCTTGGATGTAGGTCGTGGCTGATGTGTCATCCAAATTGGTGAGGGTGGGGGCATCGTTAATGCCGACGACGGTAAAGGTCTCGGTGAAGGTACTTCCTGCATCGCTGGAGGTGCTGCCGGTACCAGTTCCTGAGTTGCCGCCATCGTTCAGAGTGACGGTTACCTCTCGGGTTTCATGATCACCCGCCCAAGTGGGGTTTTGGCTGGAACTTGAAAATGCGATCTGACCCAAAAGGGCCTGAGTGGCAGTCGGAGTTGCATATTCCGAATTGAAGCTGATGACCAGATTCGTTTCATTTCCGCCACTGACAGTGCCGATTGTCTGGCTGTTATAGATAACGTTATTGGATCCATCTACGGAGATATTGTTGCCATCTACAATACTTAATGTATCATCAGTGTAATATGCGGTGAGCGCAACAGTCAGGCTGCCGTTATTAAAGTGAGTTGTGTCGACATCGCTAACGTTGATGCCGGTCAGGAACTGTAGCGGCGCAGCATCACCTTCCGTAAACGTTCCGTCAACTGTTGCTGTGAGGTCGGGGGCATCGTTGCTGGGTATCACCGTCACTGTGGATTTGATGCCGATATTGGTTGTGGTATCGGCACCTGAGCCATCGGTGCCGCCATCATCCTGGGCACTGTAGATAGTGACCACACGATCACCGGCGGTGGGATCATCTGAGGTATTTCGATACGCCAATCCGTTGATAAGACCGGCCGCAGTTGTTTCGTCGATGGGAGAAGTAGCGGTATAGGTGACGGTGGCTGTGGTGCCGGAAACCGTGACGCCGATAGAACCGTTTGTACCGCTGCCCGTGGCGTTGTTGGTCAGATTGATCTCCACCCCATCAATGGTAAACTTCTCGGCATCGCCATCAGCCAGACCGGAAACCGTAAAAACCAGCTCGGTGATTTTATCGCCGGTATCAATGGTATCGACCACTGCGGAATCAAAAAGAGATACCGCAGTCGCATCACTTGCGGTTTCAGTTTCTGTAAAATCAGGTGACAGTCCGTTTGCAGTTACTTCGGGCGGATTGTTCTGGTCGGTGATGGTGATGCTTCCGCCGGTCAGGGTTACATCCTGGGCCGTATCACCGGCATCATCGCCGTCGGCATCGATATTTTTTGCATCGTTGATGGTGACGGTATAGGCTCTTTCCCCTGCCGGAGGGTTATCCTGAGTGTTGGAATACTGGATTGCTGCCAGGGCAGCCTTAACCTGGTCAAAGGTGGCGTTAGTAGTAAACGTAATGACAAAGTCGTTCGTGGAATCGATTGCGTTGTTCAGGCTTGAAACACCCTGATCTTCTCCGAACGTGCCGGCGAGTTGGAAGTTGTCGCCCACTACACGGTCTGTCAGGGATATGGTGAGCGATCCGCCGCCAAATACATCATTGCCCAGCGTAGCTGTGGTAGCGGGGTCAACATCGGTCAGAGTAATGCCGGTCAGAAGTGGCTCCCAATCAGTTCCTTGATCTGCTACTGCAGATTCTACAACCGTGCCGCTAAAAAGCGTGGCGATAAATACCGGAGCATCATTTTCCCTGGCCACAGTGACATCAATGGTCACCGCATCATCCGAGACTCGGGATTCACTGGTGTCTGTCGTGGTATTGTACACCAGCGGCGAACCGGCATCAGTGGTGAATGTATCTATCGCTTCGGCTCCCTGACCATCTGCTGTATGTACGGCACCGTCAGCAGCTTGGGCCTCCACAGCGTGAACGCTCAAGGAAGGAAGGTCGCTGCCAGTCAGTCCGGCAGTATTGTCGTTGGAATCAGGGACAAAACGAATTTCCGTATCCCGGGCTACCAGCAGGGCATCGGATGCACTGATCCCGCCAGTTATATTTCCACTTATGGTGCTAAGGGACTGCCAGTCCGGACTTCCGGAAGTGCCCAGGTTGATCTGCCACTCACCAAGCTCCTTATCGTCAAATCCGGCAATGGCGATACCTGAGAGCTGGTTGTTGGTGGCGCTATCCGGATCGCTGAATTTGGTATCCAGCAGATCACCGACAGTGGTTGGGGTGATTGGATCTTCCTCTGAAGTTGTCAGAGTGACTCCGGAGGAAAGGAGAGGGGAGTCATTGGTTGCACTCAGATTGACACCGATGGTGGCCGTTGCATGCAATTCACCGCCGGTGCCCTGGCTGCCCTCTCCAATACCGTTGCCGTCAAAAAACTGCACCTGAATGTCTTTTGAGCCGGTTACCAGTACATCATTGTCATTGGAGTAGGCGATATTGCGCAAAATGGCGTTGACGGCTTCAGAAGATGCGTCCTCATTAAAGGTGATAACCAGCTGACCATCGCTGACACTGTTTTGGGTCAGGGTGCCGACAGCTGTACCGTTATACTTTATAGTGGCCCCATCAGCAAAAAGGGTCACTCCTTCAACGCCTGCCGGTGTACCGGACAGACTGACACCATTGGCGATTGCGATTTCAAACAGATCGCTGGAGTCAAGATCAGTGTTTCCATCGCCATCAATTGCTCCGATTACCAACCGGGCGCCTTCAAAGGTGGCCTCGTCACGGATGGTGAGTTCCACATCCACAATCTGGGCATCTGTGTTTTCATCAGGGTCATCCTCACCGCCATCTCCAGCCAGACTATCCAGAAGAACAGGAGCACCGGCCGCATTGGTCCCGATGGCCTCTGAAAATTCAAGAGCCTCACCCGTTGCGGAGAGGTACAGGATTTCAGGCTGATCGTTGATCTGGGTGATTTCTGCTTCAATATAGTTGGCAGTGTCGTCTTTCCAGCCGATGGCACTTTCTGCATCATCAGGGTCAGCCAGGGCGGAAACATTCACATGAACAGGGGTGCCGGAAGTGGTGAATGTTGTTGTCACGCTGTTATCCACGGCCAGGACTGTCAATTTGCCGGGATTGCCGTCGGGGGTGCTGTTAAAGTCACCCACAGGAACAAAACGGAGCTGGGTGTCGGCAGAGAGCATGAGGGCGTTGTCATTGTCAGGGTCAGAGCTGCCGTCTGCCGGTGTGACATCGTACCAAGTAGTTCCATCCAAAGAGTATTCCCACCAGCCTTCATTTACTCGATCAGCGGCATCCGCAGTGATGGCGATTCCGGCCAAGGATGAGCCGGATAAGGGGACGTCTACATCGCTGAAGTTGTCGGTCATCAGGTCCGCAATAGTACTTCCGGCAGCGTCGGTATCACCTTCGGCCTGGGTTATCAGCCCGTCTCCCTCAAAACTCGGAGGCTGGTTGAGGTTGGTCTTGTTAACGGTAAAAGATAAGGTGTTACTGCTTTTGCTTCCCTGGTCTCCCTGGGCATTATCGGTATTGCCGTCATTGAAGACCATATTAACTTGAATATCACCTTCTTCGTTATCGGCAACGCTATTATAGGCGATAGACTGAAGGACAGCCTGGACGGCGTTCTGATTGGCATATTCCGTAAAGGTGACCACCAGGGTTCCGGAACTGCTGTCGTTGGTGATGGTGGCAACCGGAGAGTCAATGCCGGTATAGCTGATATTGGTACCGCTTACGCTTACGCTTCCGTTATTAATCACTTGGAAGCGATCGGTTTCAACGCTGCCTCCGTCACGGCTTACAGTGACATAGGCGTCATCAAAGTCATCAGTAGCCTGCGGTGCACTGTCCTCGGTGATTTCCTGATCCGTAATACCGATGTCTTGAGCGGTATTGAGAATGACGGAAGTACCCAGGTCGCCGTATCCCGTGCCTTCTGTAAAGGCGATGGTGTCTTCGCCCCCGCTGAGAACCGGTGCATCGTTGCGGGCGTTAATGGTCAGCGAGGCTGTGGCCGGGGTGGTATCTATCGCCTCTGCCTCGTCTTTGGCGCTGAAGGTGAAGCTTACCACCCCGTTGAAGTGCTCATCGGGGTCAAAATACATGTTTGTGGCCTGGGCCACGGTGATGGTGTCGCCTTCGCTGATTTGGGTGTTATCAGAAGCGTACAAGGTACCGTTGTCCGGCAATGTATTGATAACATAATGAGTGAGCTGTGCGTCATCGGCTATGGGATCTTGGCCTGAATCCACATCACTGCCGTCCAGGCTGAAAGTCAGATTGTTATCTTCTGGACCGGAGGCTGTAACCGCTGTCGATTCAGGGATATCATTCACAGGATTGACGGTGATCGCTACGGTATCTGTATCGCTTTTTTCTCCACCGAGGCCGAAGTTACCCTGATCCCGGGTGACGATGGTGAGCTCATCAGGCCCGTAATATTCTGCAACGCCCTTATAACTCAGACCATCCAAAGTAGCATTGATATCGGTTTTGGATCCGGTGATGGTGATGGTGGAATTGCCGCTGTTATCAACCGTTGCCGAGCCGGATGCCGTGGCTGTAAGAGTTCCGTGTTCCACACTCAGGGTGACGACGGCCTCGTAGTCACCACCGTCGGCAATGTCCGGATCATGGATGGTAATGGTGTTATTGTTATCGGAAGAGAAAACGAGCGGGATGTCTTCGTCCACGCTTTGCAAAGTCGGTACGGTGTTGACCGGCACATCATTGACCGCATTCACCGTGACAGAAATGGAGGCAGTGGCCTGTTCGAAAGTTGTGTCGGAGCTTCCGTCACTCGGAAGGGCCGGATTGAAGGTCAGCCCTTCCAGAGTCTCTCCCGAACCGGTCAGATCCGGGTCCGTGCCGGTGTTGCCCCCGTCCTTGACGGTGATATTGATCGTGTCGGTGCCAACAAAGTTTTGATCGCCGGTGTAGGCCAGGGTGGCCAGAGTGGCGTTGATGTCGGCCAGTGTGCCGGTGATGGTCAGGGAGGTTGTATCGTTGCCGTTCAGGGTCGGGACACCGATGTCAGAGTCCGTACCGGAATCAGTGGCAGTCACGTTTAACGTGCCGCTGGTAACGGTAAGTGTGGCCGCCATGTTGTCTGTGGAAGCAAAGTCCGCAATGACGTCTCCGTTTTCATCCACCGCATCCGGGTCATCAATGGTGATGCCGGTGATGGCGATGGCCTGATCTTCCGAACCGCTGAAGGAATCTGTGACTTCGATGGTCGGGGCGTCGTTGATGCCGTCGATTTTGATATTCAAAGTGCCTTGTGGTTCATTTCCACCGCCGGAATCCGAAATGGTGTAGTTGAAAGAATCATCTACTGTGTTTGCATTACTGTCGACTTCAGTGCCATCGTGACGATATACAATTCTATCAGCATTCAATTCCGCCTGCGTGAATACGCTATTGGCTCCAAGAACTACTCCTGTCTCCTGTAAGACATTATCTATGATATCGAGTTTGACTAATTGACCATGATCCACGTTGTCAGTAATACGAAACTGGATCTGATCATCTGTATTATCTACATCAGCAGCATCAAGCAAATCTGAGGTATGAATTGTTTGTTGCTGACCTTCATAGATTGTTGCTGTACCTAAAACTTCCTGAGTTGGATCATCATTGAGATTGATAATTCCTATATTGATCGTTGCAGTATTTGTATCATTTTCTGATACTCCGGAGTCATCCTGGACCTGAACGACAAAGCTGTCGGCTGTTTGTTCGTTGTTTCCGTGAACGTATTTAAGGCGGTTGTCGTTAACCTGGGCTTGGGTGAAAGTGGTTGTAGCCTTGTTGGCCTCGGTGATTTCCGTGTCGAATGTTCCGTCACTGTTGGAGTCCAACCAAAGCGTTCCGTAATCCGGCAGGTCCGTGATGCTCAATGTCAGTGTGTCGGTATAATTCCCCTCAACATTTCTATCCACATCATGGGTTTTGATATAAACCTCATCAATTATGACCTCGTCACCTTCGTCTACTATGACATCATCACCGGAAACCTCCGTTGAAGTATAATCCTGGTTGATATACGGTCGGTCATTAACCGGTGTATCCTGCAAAGTGGCAGTGCCGGACAAAACATTTTCCGACCCATCGGTTACCGTGAAGTTGAAGGTCGCTGTATGATCTTCCCAGCCGTCATGGTCGAATTTGATTTTACCGGCATCCAGATCCGCCTGGGTGAAGGTGTCGTTGACACGTAATTCGCGGACATCATCGTCCAGCTCATCGCCATTATAAATTCCCGTATCAGGGGTTTCATCATAGTAGAGCGTCCCGGGATTGTCCTGCTCATCAGCATCGGGGGTGGTGTCGGGAAGCTGGGTCAGGGTATAGATCAGCTCTGAATCCGGGTTGTCCACATCGCTTGTATCCAAAGCGTCACTGTTGACCTGAACAATTGCTCCTTCGTCGAATCCGGTCTGAGTGCCTGTCGTAAGCACCGGGGCATCATTCTGGGCCAGGACCATGATTGTGACAGTCGAAGTGGCACTGTCCCCATCCTGATCTTCAACCGTGTATGTAAACGATGCGAATCCATTAAAGTTTTCTGCAGGCGTGAAGGTTACTGTATCTCCGTCCAGCACTGCGGTGCCATTGTCTCCGTCTTGAACGGAAATGATATTCAGTGGCAGATCTCCGCTGTCATTGGCGATGAGCTCACCTTCCAAAATCTCAATAGCCGTATCTTCGTTGGTGACGAACTGCTCAGTGCCGGTAGTTACCTGGTTGTCTAACTCCGTGTCCGGATCTGTTCCTGTTCCTGTACCGGGGTTGATGCTTCCACCATCTCCGACTGGACCGCTTGTATCGTATGTTCCATTGGCACCTGCGTCACCTGTATTGTTTATAGTAAATGTAACAGTCAGAGGCGTTTCTGCGCCATCTTCGAAGCTGCCACCTTCTCCGTCGCGAAGCGTGACAGAGAAAGAATCGGAAGCAAGGCTTGTGCCGTCATGTTGGTAAACAAGGAGGCCGCTTGTGATATCACCCAGAGTAAAGGTTGCTCCTGCTCCGACTGGGCTTCCGTCAAGGAAAAGATATCCATAGTCCGGTACGTCATCCAGGCTGAAAACAAGATCAGAATTCTCGGTATCGACATCATCTGCATTCAGTAACGCTGTCGTAATGTTGACATACTCACCTTCGTCAAGGGGAGTGCTTCCTGAAGTTCCTGTTGGATTGTCGTTGACCGGCTGAAGCTCGACGTTGACTGTGGCATCGTGGGACAGGGGATTGGAGCCATCGTCATCAGTCACCCTGATGGTGAAACTGACATCCGGCGGGTTCTCCTGCTCGGAAGAGACGTGCTTGATGGTCAACTGGTCTTTGGTGTCCGCCGAGAAGGTGTATCCTCCATCTGAGTCAACCATTGCCTGGGTGATTTTGGTTTCACCATAGTACAGTTCAGCTTCGCTGCTTGTCGGGAGAGTTACAATTTGGATGGTAAGGTTTGCCGTGTCTGCTGTTTCTGCATCATTGAACGCGGTATTGGGAAAAACAGCCACTCCGGATGCGCCTTCATCCAGCGAGAGATAAATTTTTGTGGTGCTTCCGTCGGCGCTGTTCCATACATGGTCTCCGCTCAAGTAGGGAGCTGTATTGACCGGATTGATGGTGATATCGACAGCAACAGGAGTATCATCGCCGACAACACCGCCTGCGCCGTCGCGCAGGCTGACAGTAAAGGAGTCAGAGAGAACATCTCCGCCGTCATGTGTGTAAACAACAACATTTCCCGCAACCACATGGGCATAGGAAAAGGTTGAACCAATGCCCACAGGTGCACCATTGATAGTTAGATTACCTTCCGTGGGAAGAGATTCTATCTTGAATACCAATTGGGCATTGGTATTGTCCGGATCAGCGACGGAGAGGATGGAATCAGTAAAGCCAAGTGTTTCACCTTCGCCCTGGGTGACTGTCGCTGCGTTGACCGTAAGTTCCGGCGCATCGTTTACAGGCGATACATCGATGGTCAGCGAACGGGCTTCGTTTGTGCCCAGACCGTCCACTTCATCCGTTACCGAGTAACTGACGGTCAGGCTGGAGCCGGTAGCGGACGGCTCTGTGCCGTTGTGGACAAAGGTGATGCGGTTGTTGTCGATGTCGTCCTGAGTAAAGGTATCGTCTACATTCAGTGCTGTGTCGTTGAGTTTGAGGGCACCGGCAGAGGTCGGCAATGCCGTGATAGTGTACACGATATCGGATGCCCCGGCTTCGACGTCTGTTA
>NZ_JBUDSQ010000085.1:0-10604 GCF_054921335.1 Desulfoplanes sp.
AATTATTTTTGGGTCCTGAAAAAAAGTTGCCACCTTTCAAGACGGATTTACGTCCTATACCGGCATCCTCTGCGCAGACCGGGGGGGAAGAACAAGGATCCGGCCTAGCCGTCAATGCAACGCCATCCCCGTGGAGATCCCGGATCAGGTCCGGGGTGACGTGGATTTTGTCAGATTACGCCAACAATACTGCCAAAATACCGGTGAGAAAGATACCGTCAAACGTTCCGGCCCCGCCGATGGACAGCATGGGGGCCTGGAGCCGGCCCAGATCCTTGTCGCGGAACAGGTGGAGGATGTCCGCACCGAACAGGGTGCCCAGGCTCCCGGCCACATAGGCCACCTGCGCTTCCTGCCCCCGGGGGGCGAGCACCCATGTGGCCAGGACGGTCAGAAGTGGCGGGATCAAAAAGGGAATGCCGATGCCCAGCCCGGGAACGGGCCGTGCCAACTTGTACACGACCAGGGTGACCAGGCCAAAGGCCAGTCCCATGCCCGGGGAAGGACCGATCTGGAACAGAAAATACAGGGAGAGAAAACAGGGGATCACCCCGCCCCCGAAATTGATGGCAATGACCTGTTCCGTGGCACGTGCCATGGGGCGCGCGCTGAATTTACGATAATGCCTCCAGATGCCGTGGAAGTCCATCTCCAGAAACCCGTCGTCCGTCCGGCCGGGCAGAGGCCGCTTGAAGAGCGGGATGTTCACCGCGCTGCCCAGTAGGGATCCCACGAGCAGGAGAAAAACCTGGCCGGAAGACAGACCCAGCTTGGCAAAGGCCACGGAAATGGCCCCGATCTGGATGAAGGCGAAGAGAAAGACGATGAGGATGACGAACAGGATGAACATCAAAAGGGCAAAGGGGAGAAAAAAGAGGGGGTTCATGACATACCCGCGTGCGTTGCATGTTTGCATGGTACAAGGTAGGCACCTGCGTAACAGATGGCTTGGCCATTGTCATTATATGGAGGCCGTCCGGTTCCGCTGAACCCCATCAAACAGGTATACACCCATGAAAGGAATCATTCTTGCCGGAGGCTCCGGCACCAGACTTTATCCGTTGACGTTGTCCGTGAGCAAACAATTGCTTCCGGTGTACGACAAGCCCATGATCTACTATCCCCTGTCCGTGCTTTTGCTTGCGGGTATCCGGGACATCCTGATCATTTCCACTCCCAGGGATCTCGGATTGTTCCGGGAACTTTTGGGCGATGGTTCGTCACTGGGCATTTCCCTGACCTATCTGGAGCAGCCACGGCCCGAGGGATTGGCCCAGGCCTTCATCCTTGGCGAGGAATTCATCGGGGACGACAATGTCTGCCTGGTCCTTGGCGACAACATCCTCTACGGGGACGAGCTTTCGAATATCCTTGGGGAGAGTTCCCGGCTGGAAAAGGGCGGGATCGTCTTCGGCTATCCGGTCAAGGACCCGGCCAGGTACGGGGTGGTGGAGTTCGACGGCCGGGGCACGGTGCTGGGGATCGAGGAGAAACCGGCCCGCCCCAAGTCCAAATATGCGGTTCCCGGGATCTACTTCTACGACAACCAGGTCGTGTCCATTGCCAAATCCCTCAAACCATCGCCCCGGGGGGAACTGGAGATCACCGACGTGAACAAAGCCTATCTGGAACGGGGAGAGCTCATGGTCCGGCTCCTCGGCCGCGGCTTTGCCTGGCTCGACGCCGGAACCCACGAATCCCTCCAGCAGGCCGGTACCTTTGTCCAGGCCATCCAGGACCGCCAGGGATTCCGTATCGCCTGTATCGAAGAAATCGCTTTTTCCAGAGGGTATATAGACGCCGTCCAACTCGAAGACCTGGCCGGATGGTACAAGAACGACTATGGAGAGTACCTGAGGGAGATTGCCGGGCAGAACGGGTAATATGACCGGCGATCAAAAAAAACTTGAAATCTCCATGGACTTTCTCTAAGAGGTCTTCTCTCCATACAGATGCCCACGTAGCTCAGCAGGTAGAGCACTTCCTTGGTAAGGAAGAGGTCACCGGTTCAAGTCCGGTCGTGGGCTCCAGAAAAATCATTCAAGGGGCTTCCGGCATCATGCTGGGGGCCCCTTTTTCTCATGCTGACCAGAGGGCGATCAATACAAAAAACCGAACGACCAAAGCGGGGGTGCCGGCTGAATCGTAAGGCCGGTGTGCTGCGGTTGGAGCAATTTCGTCCGGGTCCATAGGGCATGTTTCCCGGAAGCTATCGTTCGGATCGGTGCTCCGCGCGGGTGTGAGCCGCTTGGTAAGTGCGGTGCATGTCTGCGTCAGCGGCGGGCACGGGTGTCTTTTGTCCCCATGATCTGTGTCCAGATGATCCAGAAGACCAGGCTTGTCCCGCCCACGGCCAGGTTCATGATCCCCATGACCGCAATGGGGTTCTCCCAGTCCAGAGAGATCGTCCAGATGGCCGAGGCGCCGATGAGAAAATAGAGGAAGGTCATGAAGGAGGAGGCCGTGCCGGTGTCCCGGTCCACCTGTTGCAGAATGAGATGGTTGGTCACGGGGCGGGTCAGGGAGAAGCAGAAGGAGGCGCACCACATGGGCAGGGCCAGACGCCAGGGGCCGGATGTCCATCCGACGATCATCCAGGTGCCCGCGCAGAGGATACCAAAGGACGCCATGCGCATGATAGTGGTATGCCTGAAGGTCCCGGCAAACCGGGTCAGGAGCAGGGGGGCGAGGATCAGGGCCGAGCCGTTGAAGGCGAAAAAATAGCCGTAGGTGGTCTCGTCCACCCCGAATCCGCTGATGTACATGGTGGCGGAACCGGCAATGAAGGAGAAGATGCACAGGGACATGGTGGACACGACCATGGTCAGGGCCATGTAGCGTTTGTTGCGGAACAGGGCAGCGTATTTTCCCGCCAGCTCCCACATTCCGGTGCTGGAGCGTTCCTTCAGGGTTTCGGGCATGCGCAGGATGCCGATCAGGGCGATGGTCCCGCAGAGTGCCTGGAGGACGAAGATCCATTCCCAGGTCAGCCATTTGAGAACCAGTCCGCCCAGGGTTGGGGCGAGCATGGGGGCGATGCCGATGATCACCCCCAGATGGGCAAAGATTTTCTGCCGCTGGATGCCGTCGTACAGATCCTTGGTGATGGCCAGGGACAGGGCCGCTCCCGAGGCGGCTCCGGCGCCCTGGAGGATGCGGGCTGCGATGAGCCATTGGATGCACGGAGCCAGGGCGCAGAGCAGGCTGGCCGCGATGTACAGGGAGAAGCTGACCATGAGCGGACGTTTGCGGCCGACCCGGTCCGAGATGGGGCCGTAGACCAGAAGAAAGATGCAGTAGGTAGCGAAAAATGCGACCAGAGACAGATTGATGATCACCAGGGGCTGGTCCCATATCCGCTGGAGTTCCGGGATGGCGGGCAGGTACATGTCCGTGGAAATGGGCGACAGGGCGGTGATGTACGCCAGGAGGAAGACGATGCGATCCATGGAGGGCTCGTGGGAGATTGAAGGGTTGGGGCGTGAAAAAAGAGGGCACGGCGCGCCGTGCCCCTACGGAAAAAATTCCGGCATTACCCGTAGCTCCCGAACAAGGGCATGCTGTAACCCCCCTCCCTAGTTCAGGGAGGGGCTGGGGGAGGGTTTCACGTTGGTAGCGGAAGGGACCGATACCACGATTACGGGATATTCGGATGTGTCTTGTTTGATATGGTTTTGAGGACACCAAAATCGTAGGGGCACGGCGCGCCGTGCCCTTTATGATGCTATGCAAATATCGATGGTTGTCCAGATTATTGTTGGGCGTACGATTCCCAGCCTCCGCCCATGGCCTTGTACAGGCTGATGAGGTTGGTGGTCACCAGTCCTTCGCTCTGGGCCAGCTCGTCCTGGTAGTCCAGCAGGGAGCGCTGGGCATCCAGAACATCGCTGAAATCCACCAGGCCTGCCTTGTATTTGTCTTTGGCCAGGACCACGGCGCGTTTGGCGGCCTGGGTGGCCAGCGTAAGGGACTGCCTGCGCAGCTGTTCCTGGGCATAGCTTTCCATGGC
Organism: Desulfoplanes sp.; assembly: GCF_054921335.1. Lineage (NCBI taxonomy): Bacteria > Pseudomonadati > Thermodesulfobacteriota > Desulfovibrionia > Desulfovibrionales > Desulfoplanaceae > Desulfoplanes > Desulfoplanes sp. Next base: position 4,010 of record NZ_JBUDSQ010000085.1, read on the forward strand.
GTCCTGGGCTTCCTGCAGGGCCGAGAGCACGGCTGCCCGGTATTGCATAAGATATTGTTCCTGCACGGCCGTCTGGACCTCGATGTTTCTGCGGATGGAACCCGCATCGAAGATGGACCAGGAGATGCTGGGGCCCAGGCTGAAGGCCTTGCTGTTTCCGGTCTCGAAAAAGCTGCCTGTTGACAGGGATTCCAGGCCGATTGAACCCATCAGGCTGAACCTGGGGTAGAGACCGGCCGTGGCCACGCCGATACGGGCCGACTGGGCGGCAAGGGCGCGTTCGGCCTTTCTGATATCCGGTCGGCGGCGCAGGCTTTCGGCAGGAACCCCCACGGCCACCCGGACCGGGGGAACGGGGATGGGAGCGAAGGCTTCAAGCTCCGTGTGCACTGCGCCCGGTGTTTCCCCCATGAGGACAGCCAGGCTGTTTTTGGCTGCATCCAGCCCGGAACGCAGGCTGGGAATCTGGGCCCGGGTATTTTCCAGAACATACCGGGCCTGCTGTACCGTGAGTTCATCGCTCAGCCCGGCCGTATATCTTGATCCGATCAGGTCAAAGGTTTCCTGCTGGGCGTCGAGATTGTCCAAAGCCGCCTGGAGGCGTGTCTGGTAGGTGCGTACCTCAACATAGGAGGATGCCACCTCCCCGAGCAGAGAAACCATCACATCCCGGAGATCTTCTTCACTGGCCGCGAGATCGGCATCAGCCGCTTCCACGCTCCGGGCCACCCCGCCAAAGATATCCACTTCCCAGCCCGCATCAAATCCTGCCTGGTAGAGATCCACTTCCGTTCCCGTATATCCTGCGTTTTTGCTGGATTTACTTTTGGTTGCGGCTCCGGCGGCGTCCAGGGTGGGGTAGAGATCTGCCGCGCTGAGGGACCGTTGTGCCCGGGATTCCCAGACCCTGGCTCTGGCCTCCTGAAGACTCAGGTTGCCGGCCACGGCTCTGTCCATGAGTTTGTTCAGCTCAGGATCGTTCAGGGTTGTCCACCAGCGGGCCATGGTCTCCGGATCAGAGGGTTCCGATGTGAGTCCGTCCTTGAGTTCCCCGTGCCAGGTTTCGGGCGCGTTCAGGTCCGGGGCCAGATAGTCCGGCCCCACCTTGACGCATCCGGAAGTCATCAGAAGGCCCAGAACAAGGGCCGCAAGGACAGGTATACTCTGACGTAGTCTTGTGTATTTTTTCATATTTATAGTCCGTCTTTACTACGTTAGCCGTTAAACTGCATGCAACGCCCGGCATATTTTATATGCCTCGAGGCGCAGAGACACAGAGAAAAATATTGTATCTTCAGGTTTTTTCTCTGGTCCTCTGCTTCTCGAGCGGGCGTATCATGCCTTTGTTGGATTGAGGACAAAATCTGCATCGGTCTAGTCTTCAGGTTTGGGGTGATGTTTGATCCCTTTGCGCCAGGCGGACATCCGTTCCCTGGAGTTCTGGAAGAGAGCGTACAGAGCGGGGATAAGAAAGATGCCGATAAGTGTTGCGGCCATCATGCCCCAGAATACGGTGACACCGATGGACTGACGACTGCTGGCACCTGCTCCCGTGGCCACGACCAGGGGAAAGACTCCCAGAATGAAGGAGAATGCGGTCATGAGTACGGCCCGGTACCGGATACGTGCCCCTTCCACGGCTGCCTGGAACACGGAGCGGCCTTTTGCCCGTTCCTCCTTGGCAAATTCCACAATCAGAATGGCGTTTTTACTGGCCAGACCGATGAGCAGAACCAGCCCGATCTGGGCATAGATGGAGAGACTCTTTCCGCTCAGTATGAGTGCGAGCAAAGCCCCGAGGACGGCCACCGATACGGAGATGATAACCGACAGGGGGACGGTCCAGCTTTCGTACTGGGCTACCAGGAAGAGGTAGGCAAAGAGCAGGGCCAGGGCGATGATCAGGGGTGCTTCTCCGCTTGATTTCTGTTCCTGGTAGCTGAGTCCCGACCATTGGAAGCTATAGTCGTCGGGCAGGATCTTTTCCGCCACCGAGGCCATGGCGGCCATGGCCTCGGTGGAACTGGATCCCGTTTGTGCCGACCCGTTGATGGTTGCCGACTGGAACATGTTGTACCGTGTTACCTGCTGGGGTCCGAGAACCGTGGACAGGGTGGCCAGACTGCTCATGGGGACCATCTGTCCTGTGTTTGAGCGGACGTACAACCTGCCGATATCGGCGATATCATCGCGGAATCCGGCATCGGCCTGGACCTTGACCTGGTAGGTTTTGCTCCCGATGTTGAAATCGTTCACATAGCTGGACCCGAGCTGGGACTGCAGGACGGAAAAGATCTCGCTCACCGGGACATCCATGTTCTCTGCCTTGGTCCGGTCCAGATCAAGATAGAGCTGGGGCAGATTGGCTGAGTAGGTAGTGAAAACCCTCTGGAGCATGGGGTTCTGGTTGGCGGCACCGGCAAGAGCCCGGGTGACGGAGGCAAGATCCTGGGCCGTCTGGTCTCCCAGTGCCTGTAGCCTGAAATCGAATCCACCTGACACACCCAGTCCCTGGATGGCCGGGGGGGCAAAGGCAAATATGGAGGCCGAGGGGATGGCGCCCATTTCTCCCTGTATCCGGCCGATGAGGGAGCTGACCTGGGTTTCAGGGGTGGTCCGTTCCCCCCAGGGCTTCAGGGTGGCCACGACAAGGGCGCAGTTTTCATTCGTGCCGCTGATGAGACTGTTTCCGGCCACGGCAATGACGTTTTCCATGCCGGGCATGGTCTTGAGTTTTTCTGAAACCTGCCGGGTTATTTCTTTGGTCCGCTCAAAGGATGCGGCCTCGGGGAGCTGGATGTCCAGGAATATGAGCCCCTGGTCTTCCTCGGGGAGGAAGCTGGTGGGAAGATGGGTGGAGGCGACATAGGCGCCGGCACCAATGATCCCGAAGATCAGGACAACCAGCAGAGCCCGCCGGATCAGCCACGCGGCCACGGCTGTATAGCCCCTCCGGGAGACATCGAGGACCCGGGAAAACCAGGCCAGAGGACCGTGTTCGATGGTCCGCACGGGACGCAGGAGCCGGGAACACAGGGCCGGACTGAGGGTCAGGGCGTTGATGGAGGAGAGCAAAACCGCTGTGGAAATGGTCACGGCAAATTGTCTGTACAATTGGCCGGTAATGCCCGGAAGAAAACCTACGGGCACAAAGACGGCCAGAAGCACCAATGTGGTGGCGATGACGGGCCCGGTAACCTGCTCCATGGCCTTCAAGGCGGCCGCTTTGCTCCCGAGTCCCTCATCCTGCATGATCCGCTGGACATTTTCCACCACCACGATGGCGTCGTCCACTACCAGCCCGATGGCCAGGATGAGGGCGAAGAGGGTGATGGTGTTGGCGCTGTAACCAAGGGCCATGAGCACCGCAAAGGTACCGATGAGAGAGACGGGGATGGTCAGGGTGGGAACCAGCGTTGCCCGCCAGTCCTGAAGAAAGAGATAGGTTACAAAGACCACAAGGATGAAGGTGATCAGCAGGGTGAAGACGATTTCTTCGATGGTATTGCTCACGTACTTTGTGCTGTCGTAGCCTATTTTGTATTCGATATCGTCGGGAAAGCGCGGGGACAGATTTTTCAGTTCGGCCTCCACGGCGGCGATGGTGTTCAGAGCGTTGGCTCCGGAGGTCTGGTAAATCGCCATGGAGAGGGCGGGAGATCCGTTCAGGGTGCTGCTTGAGTTATAGTATTTGGCCCCCAGTTCCACGCGGCCGATATCCTTGATGCGGACAACACCGCCCTGGGCGTTGGTCTGGACAATGATATTCTTGAACTCGTCCACGGTTTTCAAACGTCCCTTGGCCCGTACAAGAAAATTCACCTGCTGGGAGGACGGGGAAGGAGAACTCCCGATGGAGCCTGTGGCCGCCTGGACATTCTGGTTTTCAATGGCGGAAATGACATCGTCGGCGGTCAGCCCCAGAGCGGTCAGCCGTTCCGGATTCATCCACACGCGCATGCTGTATTCCATTTCCCCGAAAATAGTCGCGTCGCTGACCCCGGGAACCCGTGCCAGGGCGTCTTTAACGTTGGTGCTTACGTAGTTGCTCAGGAAAAGTTCGTCGTGGGTTTTACCGGGAGAATAAAAATTGATGATACCGAGCATGTCCGAAGACCGGGTTTCAACAGAGATGCCCTGATCCGTTACCTCGCCGGGCAGCTTGGACTCGGCCTGCTGGATACGGTTCTGGACATTGACCTGGGCCATGTCCGAATCCGTGCCCACGGCAAAGGTGACGGTGAGATCGTAGCCCCCGTCGTTGGTACATTTTGAGGACATGTAGATCATGTTCTCCACGCCGTTGATTTCTTCTTCAATGGGCGCGGCCACCGTATTGGCAACCACTTCGGCGCTGGCGCCGGGATAGGTGGCGGTGACGTGGATTTCAGGCGGGGTGATCTGGGGAAACTGGGCCACCGGGATGTTCATCATGGCCAGAACACCCGCTAGGGTGATGAGGATGGAAATGACCATGGCCAGGCGGGGCCGCTCGATGAATATGCGCGAGATCATGCGGATTACCTCCCGGCCTGTTCAGCGACGGTTACCGTGACTTCCTGGCCCTGGCGGATCTTCTGAACGCCCTGGACAACCACCCGTTCTCCGGCTTTAATGCCGGATGTCACGGCCCAGAATGTGCCTGTAAGGGAGCCCGTAACGATTTCTTTGCGCTGGACATGGTTGTCCGCATCCACCGTGTAGACATACCGCCCCTTTTTGTCTTCCTGCACGGCGGACTGGGGAACTACGGCCTGTTTTTCGCCCTGTGCCGGAGCGTTTAACACCGTGACATACTCTCCGGGCAGAAGGAGCTCGTCGGGGTTGTCAAACTCGGCCCGGATGGCGATGGTTCCCGTCTGCGGATCCACCTCATTGTCCACAAAGGTCGTGCGGCCTGCCAGGGGGTACATGGAGCCGTTGGGTAACCGCAGGCGGGGGATCAGGGCGGGAGTGTCTTTTTGGCCCACTCCTTTTTTCATGAATTCCATTTTGACGTCCACAAAATCATTCTCACTCACGGAATAGACCACCCGGATGGGATCTGTCTGGACGATGCGGGCCAGAGAACCCGAGGTGGAATCAACCAGGTTCCCCCGGGTGAAGGCGTTTTTACCGATGCGTCCGCTGATGGGGGCCTTGATGGTTGTATAGCCCAGATCAATGTTGGAAATCTGCAGATTGGCCTGGGCTTCTTTAAGACCGGCTTCGGCTCCGAGTTGGGCGTTTTCGGCTGTGTCCAGGTCAGTCTGGGCTACGCTGGCCTCTCGGGTTGACTGCAGTCGTTTCAGATATTTAGTAGCATAATCAAGGGCTGCCTCGGCCTTGGCCACCAGGGCTTTGTCCGCATTCACCTGGGCCCTATAGGGCGCCTGTTCGATGACATAGAGAATGTCACCCCGGCGGACCCGCTCACCTTCCGTGAAGCTGACCTGGTCCAGATATCCCTGGACCCTGGCGGTCAGATCAACGGACTGCACGGCCTCGACTCTGCCCACAGATTCCATGGGCGGATTGACTTCTTGTGCCGTGACAATCTGGACCACAACACCGGTCAGGGGTTTTTTCGCGTTCTTGGGCGGGGCGGCTTCCAGGTTGGGAACATATACAAAAAGCATGAAAAAAAGTACCCACAATGTCCGGGCACTGGAAGACTGGTAGGGTTGCTGCATAATCTCTGACTCCTGAATATTTGAGGGATACACTTTGACAAAATCAAAAGGACACTTTAAATGAAGATTTCAAATAGTCATTTGAACTAAGGAATGTCAAGACCATGCCACCACGAAAAGACGGACAGAAAACCAGAGACCGGATTCTGGAAGCGGCCTGTGAGCTTTTTGGCTCCAAGGGATTTAACGCGGCAACCGTGGGTGATATCTCCCAAAAGGCCCAATGCAATATCGCGGCGATCAATTATCATTTCGGCAGCAAGGCGCAGCTGTACTCGGAGACATGGCGGTTCGCGCACAGGCAGGCCCATGATCTCTATGAGGCTGTCGGTCCCTCCCCCGATCTTCCGGCAGAGAGACGATTGCGGGCATATATCCTTTTTCTGCTTTCCCTGCTCAGCAATGATAAGGAACTTAAAAATATCCACATGCTGCATGAACGGGAATTTTTAAGCCCCACGGGACTCGTGGATGATCTGTGGCGGGAACTGCGTAGGCCTGTGAGAGAGGGCGTTTTCGCAGTGATCAGGGATATTCTGGGGGATGAACCCCGGAAAAAGGAGGTGGAATTCTGTGAGGTTCTGGTTGTCAGCCTTTGCCACAGCATCAACAAGGTGAGCCGTAGACAGCACACTGAATATTTTGGCGATATTGAGATTGACCGGGATTTTCTGGAAAAAATGGCCGACGATCTGGCATGTTTTGCGGTGGCCGGGATCAATGCCCTCAAGGAGAGGCGGGGGCGGGGCTAGATGCGATATCCGATGCGCATGTTTTCCCACAACGGGTTGGATACCTAGCGTGGAGGTTGGATATACGTGGGGAATAAAAAAAGGGCTTAGAAACGAACCGTTTCTAAGCCCTTTAATTGTATTGGTAGCGGGGACCGGATTTGAACCGATGACCTTCGGGTTATGAGCCCG
>NZ_JBUDSQ010000086.1:0-10449 GCF_054921335.1 Desulfoplanes sp.
CGTTATCCCATCATGAAGATTTTTGTTCTCGACGAGAACATCGAACAAAGACATTGTTTGCCTGTCCCCGATGTTTCCCGATGTTTCCATGTTTACCTGATGTTTAAAAATCGAAATGCGTACAACAGCACTCACCGCCCGGCATATTTTATATACCTCGAGACGCAGAGACACAGGGAAAGACATGGGGAGACATTTTTCGTTGTGCCCTTCTCGGCGTCTCGAGCGAGGTTGCGAGCGGGCGGTGGGAGTTTCTCTCGGGTTGCGCGCGTTAGCCCGCATTGGGTACTATCTGCCCATATTTCTGTTGGTGAGTAAACGCAGTGCCGAGCAGACGCTCGGCGTTCCCAGGAGGGGGAAAGATGATTGGGTCAGCAATAGCTGAATAGTTACAAAACTTTCAGCTTGAATCTTAACCCTGCCTGCAAAAATTTCTTTTTTTGCAGGCACATCCGGAGGGGTATGACATTGAGTGTAATCATTAAATCATCGTTAATGTGGCTTGCAATGCTCTTGCTAGCGATCACAAACGGAGGGGTTCGAGAAAAAATCCTCATCCCTGCTCTTGGAAAGCCCGTTGGTCTCCCGGCAAGCGGATTGGTCCTATCCGCTCTGATATTTGTCCTTACGTACCTCGGCGTAGGCTGGTTCGGAAAACTCGGGCCCGGTGACTATTGGGGTATTGGAGTGGGATGGTTCCTGGCAACACTGATATTTGAGTTTACATTCGGCCGAATCGTCGCTGGTAAAGATTGGAACGAATTGTTATCGGCCTATACATTCAGAGATGGCAATGTATGGCCGGTAGTCTTGGCATCCATTACAGTATCGCCCTGGGTGTGTGCCTGGCTCAGGGGGTTTGTATGAAGACGCCCAACTATCGCTTCCAACCGACCAACGACTTACTGCACCCACGGGTGGTATCGTTGCGTTGTCTTGGATGAGGTCAGCATAAACAGTCCTCGTGGTTGGGCGCATAATTCTCCGGAACCCGTTGCTCGGCGATGGCTGGGCCGGACAAAAAACATATGCTGCAAGGAAGTCCAGCGGGCAATAGTGGACACATCGTTTGTTTCGTAAAGGACAAAACGCACATTGATGGTCGTGGATACCAGTATCCCGTGGAGCATTTGCTACGCGGATCCCGTCACAACCCAAAGAAGGCCCCCAAAGCCGTCCGGGCTTTGGGGGCCTTCCCAACTATCACACGGTTATTTGGACCTGCCAAACGACCAGTCCCATCACCCGTCGAACAAGATCCCCTTGTCCACTGCGTTCGCCCTGGCCGTTCCCGTGAGTACCATCGCCTGGGTCAACTCCGCCTTCATTTGATCCAGATAGGCGACAACGCCTTCTTTGAGTCCGCCCACTGCGGCCACGGAAACGGGTCGCCCGACCATGACCGCGTCGGCACCCAGGGCGAGCATCTTGAGCACATCCGTCCCCGTACGCACGCCGCCGTCTGCCAAAACAGCCATGTCCCCCGTGACCGCCTCGGCAACGCGGGGGAGCACCCTGGCCGTACCCGGGGTATGATCCAGAACACGCCCGCCATGGTTGGAAACCACGATGCCCGCGGCTCCGGCATCCCTGGCCCGTTTGGCATCATCCGGGGTCATGATCCCCTTGACGATGAACTTAGCCGGGCAACGTTTGATGATCTCTGTCAGTTTGACCGCGGGCTTGGGGCTGACCGGACGGCCCATCTTCTTCAGGGTGATCAGCCCGGCCGCATCAATGTCCATGCCGATAATGTGGGCCCCGCTGGCCATGGCCTTGTCCAGTTTCTCAAAAAGTTCCTCATCTTCCCACGGCTTGATGAACGGAATGCCCGCTCCGTCCAGCCGGGAGATGGCCGCAAATCCGGATTCGGAGATGAACGGGGGTACCCCGTCCCCGGTGCACCCGAGGGTGCCGTGCTCCACACACCCTTCCAACACACCACCGACATACTCCTCTTCCGTGACCTTTCCGCCCATATTGAAGGACACCCCGCCGATGGGCGCGGCAAGTACGGGAATCCCCAGCGTCCTGCCCAAGACCGCTACCGAGGTGTCGGGCTCGACCACGCCGTGCACCAGGCGCATATTCAGCTTGCGCTCGCCAAGGGCGATAACGTTATCCTTGAAGGACGCGGCCGTACCCAGCCCGCCCATACCGGGCACCTCGCCCACACAGGCACGGCCGTCGCACACCGGACACACCTTGCAATATCCCTTCATCCGCTCCCTGGCCGTCTTGCGTACATCCTGTAGATCCATACCCTGCTCCCATGGTTGAGTGATTGACATTCATGACCGATAGTTGTTCGATAGCCCCATTCAATACGTCTTTGCAATCTCCGGCGGCGCACCTTTCCGGTTTCCATATAGACAAAAAAAAGCGTCCGTCCATCTTATCGGGGCCGGACCAAGACAACACCCTGAGATAGCTAATCATAATAGTTCAAAAAGGCCTGTTTTTGGTCTTAAAACCACTTTTTACCCCCCAAAATCCCACGTTGAAACTGTCAAAACCGGGCAATTACTCCGGCTGCTTGTTGCAAAATCAAGTGGCCTCATTACGTGACCTAGGGGGGCTTCGCATGCTCATTGACAGCCCCGATGGAGACAATCCGGCATGCTGACCATCCGCTGCGCCACCTGCAGGCAAAAACTCTGGAAATACAAAAAGCTCGGCCACGGCTCAGTCCTTCGATGCCATAAGGACCGCATCGACAAAATGCTCTGCTCGCCGGCCATCAAGGGCGACAAGATATGCTGCCCCTGCGGCCAGACCATCGGTATCGACAAGGGCAGCTTTTACAAGATGATCAAGAAGGCCTTTGTCCACAGCGGGACCAAGGAGAATATCTGAGTCACACCGGTTTGCGGAGAAAGGATTACGGGGGCGACCCGTGGACACGCAAACCGGTCGGCGCTGATCTTCCTGAATAGAGGGGATAGATCCGCAATCAGGATTTTCAAATGCGCCGTGGCGTGATCTTTCGCGGCAAGCAGCAACGGTCCGATATCCAGGATGGATATCGGACCGTTTGTGTTCATGGCACACCAGATTACCGGAGTGTCGGGACGGTTCGCCCCATCAGAGCCGGTGGACAAATATCCCCGACCGGGCCTTGATCCCTCCGGCCAATTCGAGAACCCGGTTATGGTGCGTGAAAATCAGAACCTGCGTCCTTGTCGCCAACTCGGCGAGCACTTCCAGACAGACACGGGTCCGGTTGTCATCGAATCCGATCAGAATGTCGTCCACCACAAAGGGCATGGGTTCGCCCTCGCCCAGATGCTTCTCCAACGTGGCCAACCGCAGGGCCAAATAGAGCTGATCGCGGGTTCCCTCGCTCATGTGCTCCACCGGGACCTCGTCGTCGCTCGGGCGGATCCCCAGAAGAACGGGATGACCACCGCTGTCCAGTTCGTCGCGCAGTCCTGCGTAGGACCCCATGGTCAACCGGGCAAAGAGTTCCCCGGCCCTGCCGAGAAGGGGGCCCTGGTTTTCCTGCCGGTAGGCCTCGATGCGCTGCTCGAGGATCTGACCGGCGATGCGCAGGCGCAGATACTCCTCGGCACCGGAAGTTATCACGGCCAGCTGTTCCTGGGCGTCCTGCGAGGCACCGGCCGCCTGCGCGCTGCCGTCCTTGGCCTGGATGTCGTTCTGCAGGGTCTGGCGGACATCACGCAATCCGTCGCGCTTCTTCTGGTGTTCCTCGAGGGTCGATCGGACCCTGTCGAGTTCGTCATCCATGGTATCGATGCGGGCGTTTTCATATTCTTTTTCCAGTTCCTCGATGCTCAGACCGTCACCGTTGCGGGCCAGTTCCTTGTCCAGGATCTCGAGACGCTGTATGCGTTCCCGCTTTTTTCGGGAGACTCCGCCGGCCTTTTCCAGGTCCTCGTCCCTGGTCACTTTGGCCAGCTCCCTGAGCTCGGCCAGTTTTTCCCGGGAAGCGTTCATGGTGATCGCGGCATTTTCCATCTCTTCGCGGACGTCTTTTTTCTGGACATTGATCTTCTTGAGCGTTGCCCGGGCATCACGGGCCTCGGCCACGTCCCTGTTCAGCTGGGCAACCAGCGTCCTTGCGTCCCGCCCGTCCAGGTCCCAACCGGCACGCTGGGCCAGATCGAACACTTTGGTCCCAAACTCCTCCACGACCCTGTCTATCCCGAAAATCCGTCTGCGCAAACCTTCGGAATCATCAAAGGTCTTGAAAAATCCTTCCATCCGCTCAAGGGAACTCAAGGCCTGTTCGGGGTGGGCATCGGCAGCCACCCCCAGCCCCTGGACGGCCTGGGCCCATTCTTCCCGCCACGTGGCCTGTTTGCCCTCCACAGCCGTCAGCTCCTCTCTGGCCCGGTCCATGCGGCGGCCTATACCATCCAGGGATTTCTGGAGCTGTGCCCTCTGCTTGAGACGGTCCTGCACATCTTCGATCCGCTGCTCACACCACTCGATCATGGCGCTTAGTCCCATGTCGTTGGTGGACAAATCCCGATCAAAGAGGGCTATCTGTGCGGCGACCGCCTCCCGGTGTCTGAGTAATTCCTCGTTGATCCGCTGGGCCTGTGTGACCGTGAGCCTGGCCGATTGCATCTCGGCAATGAGCTTTTGCGCCCTGAGGAGCCACTGCTTCATCTCCCGGGGCTTGCCCGGTTCGATGTCCAGCGGTTGCCAGATGTTTTTCCAGGCCGTTGTCAGTTGCTCTTCGGCCTGCCCGAAGGCTTCCAGTTCTTTCTCCAGCTTGCCTCTCCGGGCCGCAAGTTCTTCGAGCCGGGTCTCCAGGGTCGCCCGTTTAGCAACCAGGTCCGACCCTGCTCGCATGACATCGCTGAGCGAGTCGGCCTTGCGCACGCATTTCTCGTACACTCCGGGCAGGTCACCCGACGGGGCGAACGCGGTCACGGCTTCTTCTATGTCCCGCTGTTCGATGTATCGCCCTTTGATCAACTCCCATCCCTGATTCCTGGTCGAACGCGAGGTCTCCAGGTCCACCAGCGTCGGGACGTCGTCCTGCAGGAGCAGGGCCTTGAGTTCCTGCTCCACTGATTTGTGTTCTTTGACAATGTCTTCGAGTCTGGTCCGCGCATCCTTGCGAGCATCGTGCAGCTCGTCGAATTGTTTCTCATGGTCGTCCAGGGTCTCGGCAACCGGCATGGGGACGGATGCCAGGCCGTCCATGGCACCACCATACCGGCCCAGGGCGGCAAAGCCCGATTCCATGGCCTGCACCGCCTCCCGGGCCCGCTGCTGACCATCGGCCAGACGGGATTCCAGGTCACCGGCCTTGCGGGCGGCCGCAACAATCGCCTTGATCTCCCGCAGATCAGTCCTGACCGGAGGTATCTGGAGCAGATCCTTTCCGGCCTGTGCCTGTTCGTCCTCGATGTCCCGCATGCGCGAGAGAACATTCTCTCTGTCCTGAGCCAGCAGATCATATTGTTTGGCCAGGGCGACGACCCATTTTTTGTTGCCGAGAACCGGACGAAGCCGCTCGACCTTCGCGACCTCGGAGAGAGACACATCCGGGCGGACGCTCCCCAGAAGCCGTTTGGCCTCGTTACGAAGATGACTGCGTTGCCCATCCTGCCGGGGGCGGTCCTTGATGGCGGTCTCCACCGCGCCAAGTTCCTTGAACAGGTCCGAAATGATTGCCGCGTTGTCCAGAAGATCCTGCCGGATGTTCAGGCACGCCCCCTCTTCCTCGAGCAATTCCAGTTTGGCCCGCCCCTTCTGTCCGGCCTTGTCGGCGTCGGCAAAATCTTTCCTGGCCATCCTGCACGATTCCTCGAAATCATCAGGCAGCAGCGCGACCTCGGCGAGCCCATCCAACTGTTCGAGTACCCCGCGACGCTCCGCCAGCGGTCCCTTGACCCGGGCCAGACGTTCCAACCGGCTTTTTTCCTCACAGGCCGAACGGATGACCCCTTCGACGCTCTCGATCTCTGCAAGGGTTTCGTCCAGCTCCTTGTGCAGCCGTTTCCATTCGGCAACCGGAAGGGTGGCCTCTTTTATCCGCTTCCGGGCGTCCTTGTACCCGGCCAGGGCCTGATTGATCACCCTGGTCGAGGCCCGGGGCTTGAACAGGGTTTCCGCCCCTTCCCGCAGCTTGGCGACCACGTCCCGGAGTCCTGCCGTGCCCGCTGCCGCGCTGAAAAGGGCCTGGCCGATATCGCCCGACTGATCCAGAAGTTCACGCCCCCCGGCCACGAGTCGGTCGTGATCGATGCCGTAGAGATTTCTGAACAGGGATTCGTCGATCCCCGAGGGGATGAAGGGAACGAGCAGACCGTCATCCAACACGTCACCGCTCCCAGGATCGAGCAGGGTCCCCTTGTTCCCTTTTCTGCGCATGAAATCCAGGGTCTGACCGCTTACAAGCCGGAGTCTGCCGCCGATGCGAAGCTGGGGATTGGGGTGGGTGAAATTGTCCGTGGTCCGGGCGGGAATACCGAACAGCCAGGCCACCAGCCCCCGGAGCGACGTGCTCTTGCCCGCCTCGTTGTTCCCGTAGATCAGGTGCAGCCCCTGGTCACCGTCGGAGAGGTCCAGGGAGGTATCCGTGAACCGGCCGAAGGCGAGCAGGTCGAAACGATCGATTCTCATTGTTCCCCTCCCATGGCCAGAAGTCTTCCCATGAGCATCTGCCTGGATTCCCGTACCAGCCGCTGCACGGTATCCGGATCATGGAGATCCAAGTCTGATTCGGGACCAACGGCCTCGATCGGGATCTTTTGCACCAGTTCGGCAACCACGTCGGACAATCCCGGAACGCCATCCAACGCACAGGGAACAGCCTGGATCTCCCCCAGCATCCGGGCAAACCCCGAATCCTCGGCCATGACCGCATCGAGATCCAACCTGCCCGCGACGGCCGTTTCGAGCTTCTCGATCCAGATATCTCCGCTCCCCATCTCCGCCCCAAGCATCCGTATCTGCTGCAGCCAGACGTCGGGCCTTGCGGCCAGTTCTTCGGCCATGGCAGTGGCTCCCTGCAGACGAACCCGAACGGCAAGGGGGCGATCCTCGGCATCCTCCCGCTCCTTCTGAAGACTCCGGCGCACCTGCTCCATGACATCACCCGCAGTCCGCGCACCGGTCAGGTCCACAGTGCAAAGGGCCCAGCGGAACACGTCCAGGGCAACGGGTTCGAGCTCGGTGACGGCCATGTCCTCCACCGTGACGAGCATACATCCCTTGTCCCCGATTTCGCGGATATGTCGTCCCTGGATGCATCCCGGAAAAACGATGTACGGATCATCGGCCACGATCTCCCGTTTGTGCACATGCCCCAGGGCCCAATAGTGATAGCCCCTTCCCCTCATGTCATCCGGCGTACAGGGAGCGTACATTCCGTGGCCTTCGCGCCCGTCCAGACTGGTGTGGGCGATTCCGATATTGAACATGCCCGCACGGGCAGGAGGATAGCCGGTCACCAGGTTGTCCTGCACGTGCCGGGTCTTGAAACTCTGGCCGTGAATGGCCGTGCCGATGTCCGCAAGTTCCACGGTCTGGGGCTTGCGGGGAGAAAACAGGGTCACGTTGGCAGGAACGGTCAATGCCCGGGTCATGGTGTTGGCCGCGTCATGATTGCCGGCCACGACAAAGACCCTGACATTTTCACGATGGAGCCGACCCATCTGACGGCTGAAAAAAATGCCCGTGCTATAGTCCTTCCAGTCCCCGTCATACAGATCTCCGGCCAGGAGCACAAAGGCGACCTTTTCCTCGATGGCCAGATCCACCAGATGTTCCAACGCCCTTCGGCTGGCATTGCGGATGGATTCGACCGGGGCCGACTCGTACCGGGACAAGCCGCGAAGCGGGCTGTCCAGATGAAGGTCGGCCGCATGGATGAATTTGAACATGACTACCTCGTCATCAATTGTGCCTGATTGCTCCCCGGGACTCACTCGGAATCGGCATCCTCGATGTCCGCATAAAGCTCTGGGTAATTCTTTTTCATACAATCCGGGCAGATGCCGTGACTGAACTTGAGATCGGAATGGGAGGCCATATAGGCTTCCACCTGATTCCAATACCCCTTGTCATCCCGGATCTTCTTGCAGAAACAGCAGATGGGCAGGATTCCCTGCAAGGTTTCCACATGATCCAGGGCCGCCCGGAGTTCTTCAATCTTGGCGTCAAGCCGGTCCTGCATCTCGATCAGCCTCTGCCCCACCGCAATCCTGGACTTGAGCTCTCCGGAATCAAAGGGCTTGGTCAGATAATCGTCGGCACCGGCATCGAGACCGGCTATGATATTCGCCTTCTCGTCCATGGACGTAAGCATGAGCATGTAGGGCCGGTTATTATCCCGAACGGCTCGGATGCGCCGGATGACCTCGAGCCCGTCCATACCCGGCATGAGCCAGTCGATGATGGCCAGCTTCGGTCCATCCTCGGCCAGAAGGCGCTCGAGGGCCGATTCCCCGTCTTCGGTTTCCACGACTTCGTACCCGCACTTCCCGAGCATGGCAGACAAGATGCTCCGAGATACGGATTCGTCTTCGGCAATGAGAATACGCACAGTTACCTCCCCATTCTATTACATGTCAGCTGCATGGCCGTTCGCAACGCCTCGAACGTCCGGCGAACATCCTGCATCATGTCACCTGCCAAAGCCATATGCTCCCGGGTTGCGGTATCTTCCACATGTTCCAGCACACTGCTTGCGACCCGCCCCCCGATATTCAAAAAAGCTCCTTTCAAGGTGTGGGCCTGACGCATTGTTTCTCCGACATCACCCATGTCGATCATGTGCTCAAGCGCGTCGAGTTGCGCGGGCATATCGTCCAGAAACCGGATCATTATATCACGCGCCAGACCTTCGTCCCCCATGAGGCGATCCAACAAGGCCTGATAATCGAACACGTCTTCGCTCTCGAGAGCAGAGACGTCACTCGAGTCGTCCGAAGACGGGGGATCGGCAGCGGATCTCGCAGGCATCCATTTTTCGATCATCCGGGCCAGCCGCTCCAGGGAAAACGGTTTGGAAAGATAATCATCCATACCTGTCTGGAAGCAGCGCTCCCGATCGGCCCGCATGGCATGAGCAGTCATGGCGATGATCGGCAGATCATGGTCTATCACCGCTGACTCGTGGTCACGGATGGCCTCTGTTGCCTGATACCCATCCATCTCCGGCATCTGGATATCCATGAAGATCATGTCATACGTTGTGGACCGCAGGACCTCGAGCAATTCCCTGCCATTGGCGACCGAATCCGCGTCTATTCCGAACTTTCCGAGTACCCCGGTCATGACCTGCTGATTGATGGTGTTATCCTCGGCAACGAGAATCCGAATACCCCGCCGAGAAAAATCAAAAACCGCGTCATCGCCTTCTTGAATGCCGGCAAGTCGGCATTTCCCGACCCTATCGCCCTCGGCATCCCGATTCAGGGATTGGGACAGCACGAGTTCGAGGGCGTGGTGCTTGATCGGCTTGCTCAAATACCCTTTGAATCCCAGCCCCATGCTCCGCCGCCCTTCACGAATCATCCTGAAAGGAACCATGAGCACCAGACTGGGGGTGATGAGGCTCGGTTCGTCGATGATACAGCGGCCAAGCGCCCCGCCGTCAATATCCGGCATCTGAAAATCCAGCACGACGAGATCGTACGGTTCATTCTGCTCCTGCGCGGCGGCAAGCATGGCGAGAGTCTCAGCCCGACTGCCCGCCCCGTCGACCTTCGTGCCCCACGAGTCCAGTCGCTTGCTGAGAGCCTCGCGACAGGCTGCGTTGTCGTCGACGACCAGCACCCTCTTGCCCTTGAGATGTTCGGAAACGACACGTGACGCGTCAGGAGTCTCAGATACTCCCAGATCGACGGTAAACCAGAAGAAGGCCCCGGTGGTCGACCGGTTCCTGGCACCGATCTCTCCACCCATCATGTGAACCAGCGCCCTGGAAATGGTCAGCCCCAACCCGGATCCTCCATACATCCGACTGGTCGAGGGATCGAGCTGGGAAAAACTATGGAAAAGAAGCTCCTGTTTGTCATCGGGAATCCCGATCCCCGTATCCCGGATGGAGAAACACACCTTGCTGCGCCCCTCGTCACAAGCGGCTTGAACACGAGAGACCCGAACCATCACCTCTCCCGATTCGGTGAACTTCAACGCGTTGCCCACCAGATTGATCAACACCTGGCGCAATCTGGCCGGATCGCCCACAACCAGGTTGGGCACGTCGGGATCGGCATAACAGATATACTCGAGCCCCTTGTCTTCGGCCTGCAGGGCCATCATGTCGGTCAGGTCGTCAAGCATGTCCCTGAGATCGAACTCCTGTAGATCAAGGTCCATCTTCTCGGCCTCGATCTTTGAAAAATCCAGAATGTTGTTCAGAAGAGCAAGCAGGGAGGCTGCACTGGTTCTGGCCGCCCGAACGTATTTCTCCTGTTCCGCGGTCAGCGGAGTGGATGCCAGAAGATCGATCATCCCGAG
>NZ_JBUDSQ010000087.1:0-10288 GCF_054921335.1 Desulfoplanes sp.
CCGCAAATGCGGGAATGCTACAATTATCTTTTGTTATTTGTACGATTGTCGTTATAGCCAACATAAAAAAAGGGAGGTCTGTTAAGACCTCCCTTGTTATTTATACCATTTCCATTTTGTTCTGAGTCCATGGTATGTCAGGGTAGAAGCGGCTTCCAGCCGCTTTTCTTCGGTTAGAACTAAGTGAAAATGGTATTTATTTACACTTTTAAGTTAGGTGAGCGTCAAAACGGTGCGTCATCCATCCCACTTACCTCTGATGGAAACACTGGGCCGGTATCTTCCTCTGGAGGCCTGGATTGGGCCGGTTGTTGAGGGGGTTGTTGGGTGCGTTGGGGTGCCTGGACATAACCGCCTTGGCCACCGCCGTCTTGATTGCGTGAGTCCATCCCTTGGATCCGCATAGCCCGTATTTCTGTAGTGTACCGTTTGGCTCCCTGCTGATCCTCCCAAGACCGGGTCTGCAAGCTGCCTTCAACATAAACGAGACTGCCCTTGCGTAGGTAGTTGTTGCAGAATTCTGCCTGTTTGTTCCAGACGACAACCCGGTGCCACTCGGTTTTATCGACCTTCTGGCCATCTCGGACGTAACTTTCATCCGTGGCCACCGAGAGATTGGCTACTGCCGCTCCTGATTGGGTGTATTTGATTTCGGGATCCTTGCCCAATCTTCCGATAATCATTGCTTTATTGAGACTACCAGCCATAACATATAACTCCTGTGCTTGGTTTGTTGTAAGAACAATGTATCGTTCGGAATGCTGTATACATCAAGGGCAATCCGAACCCGGTATATACCAATGGGATACATTTACCGTAATGGTGGGTGAATAATCTACAGCGAAGAAGCGGATTTTTCAAGTTCTTCCAGGATTTCCTCAAGATTGTCCGAGAGGGTATTTGCTTTTTGGGGATTCCAATCCGCAAGCGCTTGTTCAAGGTCCTTTTTGACCGACGTTGCCTCGTTTATCCCCTTGGCCAAAACTGTTTCAATAGATGTTTCCAGCATGCCGAACCTGATCTGGTCCGCCAAACTGTCCACAAGTTCCAGAACCCCTTTTCTGGGCGATATAACCGATGGAGAGGATGATGGTGGGAACCCTAGTGAGGTCAACTCCGGCCATTCGTGCTCCATATCTTTTTCGTCATAGGTATATGCCATGACCCGTATCTGAAGAATCCTGCCCATATTTTACTCCTTTTCTTCCCATTCACTTTGGATACGGGCGACAACCTCTTGGATGGTTCCGAGTTCCTTTTCAGGACAGACACCAATCAAGGGGGATTCCCGTTCCATACTTTTGTTCGGCTCAAAATAAACCGTGTAGATGATCCCTTCGTCTCCTTGGTACGCTATATAGGTTTCGCGTTTCATGCGCGAGAGAATAAACAGCTCGTCACCCGGGCGGACAAGGACCGATTGACATCCCTTGGCCTTGATTTTTGTTTCGACCTCGGGGCAAAAATAGTATTTTCCTTTTTCCGGGGCCAAAAAAAGATGCAGGGTTTGGCGTAAAATCCTTTGGATGACCTCCTCTTTGGTGAGGAAGTGACGGATACGGAACAGCAGGGTGCCGGCTTCCACAAACTGTCCATGGACATCCTCGATATGGACGATTTCGCCTTTTTGGGGGGCGTACAAGGGTTTTTTATTATGTTCACGGTTTATCGTGGCCAGCAGGGTACCTGGTTTTTCTTTCCATGTACCTGAAACACCATGCACCCGTTGTCCGGTTTCCGTTATGATGGTTTCCAGAATTCCGCAGTGGGGGGCGGCTACGCTTATCTCTTCGTAGGGAGCTTTTTTGAGTTCGTTTAGGAGTGATTTTATGTCAAGCAAAGTTTTGTCCTCGTTGTAGTGGATCGACCCGTCTTGCCTGGGTCTATCGGTAATAGAGGTTTCTGCCGCCCATGGTCAGCAGTGCCTGGTGGAGGTTGTTCCTGATTTCCCTGCGGTCCCATATCCCTTGGATATGGCCTCTGGAAAGGGCGTGGTAGGCCCTGTGATAATCCGGTGGGATATCGAGCCCCGTGGTCTCCTTGATCACTCCGGGTCCGGCGAAACCGATGTTCGAGGACCGGACCGCGAACTGGTACGGTGAGCACCCCAGAAAGCTGGCAACCGGTCCGGCGTACGAATTGTTATCGTACAAGACAATATACAATCCCCCGGATTGCAGATACCTCCTTACGGCCATGGTACACCTGGGCATTTGTGCAACCCCATTGGTCCCTTCTTGGATCCTGATGCCTGCGGTTCCATGCACGTAGGATAGGAATGGAAGATGGCGTTTGCGGGCGAGTTCTATGGCCCTGATGAATTTTTCTCCCTCGGCGGCTCCAACGCTTCCGCCCCTGAAACGGGCCATAAACATCGCCACATTCAGGGTAATGCCCTTGATCCGGGTTTCGAATGTCATGCAGCCACTTTTCTGCCCGGTTTTTTTCTTGGCCTCATCAAGCTTGAGGTCGAGCCCTTCATAATTGAGCGGGTTGCCTGCCTCGAGTTGGTGATTGAATTTGAATACAGAACCCGGATCAAAAAGGTTGTACAGATACCATTCGTGCTCCATGGGAAAGTGGTGGCCACAAAAGGCACAGACCCCGGCGTTTTCGTCGAACAGATCCGGTGCCCATTGATCCTGGCAGCCGTGATGACCGCTGTTTGGGCATGTCACTGTGCGGTCTGTCTTGGCCTGGGGGCTGAGGTAGGTCCACCCGGACCCGGCGTCCTCAGGGCGGTTTTCCCAAGAGGAAAGGGTGGTCAGCTCTTCTTTGATTTCTTGGTCCTTGGGTTTGAAAAAGGGGAGCTTGTCCTTAAGCCGGTCCCGCCAATACTTTTCCGAACGGTCCACGATCACTTGGAGTTCTGCCTGAACATCTTCAGCCAGGCGGGTCACTTTGCGCTGGTGTTTTGCAAACAAGTCGTAACGGAAAAATGAATAGACCCCCCATCCGAGATCGTGGATGCAGTCGTATCCTTTGCGCCAGGCCGGCCGTTTATCATTGAAGGCCGTCTGGGTCATCTTGCGGTATTTTTTGTACCGCAGCCACACAAGCCGGTCCTTGGCCTTGGAGGCCAGACCCCAGCGGACATAGACCTGTTCACTTTCGAGCTTGCGGATGGCCAGGCTCCGTAAAAATCGCATCCCACGCACATTGAGGACCAATTCATCGGTTGCCCGAATGATCTGTTGGCGTAATTTTTTAAAAAAGATGAAATCATCCGGTTTTGCTCCCAAGGGAGGCTCTTGGATGATCCCGTCGATAGTCCCAAGCGAGAGATTGTCCGGGGCAGTGATTTTGAGTTGCCGGGCGCATTTTTCGATCAAACCATGGGTCGCCCGTTTCCCGTGCCGGAGCCGTCCTTCAATGGCTGCCGCGCCTTCAGGCGAGATGACCGAATAGTACCCGTGGGAGAGCATGAGACGGGTATCGGCCAGTCCGATGGCTTCGGCACCTCCGGAACCCCCTTCCGAGGTGACGGAAACGATCGGCACCCTGATGCCGGCCATTTCATATAGGTTCTTGGCGATCTGTTGGGCCGCCCCCGGATAGTCTTCGATGGGATACGATCCCGGGGTAAATATGTAGGAATGTATGGGAATACCTTCTGTTTCGGCAACCTTCATATAGTGCAGTGCCTTGGCATTCCCCCAGGGTTTGACAGAACCTCCATTCCTGAACTCCTGCCCGTGTCCTTTTTCCTGCCCGATGACCATGACGGGCTGATAGTGGAGCTTTTTCCCCCTACGCCGGGTTATGTAGGCCCTGGCAATGAGCATGCTTGGGTCGATGCTGCACTCATCCTGTCCCCCGATCTCCGTGTAATTGTCATAGACATTTTCCAGGATGTCCTTGAGACAAATACGTTGGGGATGGCGAACGATGCGTACCCGATCCATGGCCGTGAGCTGGGTTTCCAGCTTTTTTTCCAAAAAGGCAAAGAGGTCTTCCAGGGACCGGAAGTGTCTGAGCGTATCTTTGGATTCCAGGTCGTGTTTTTTATCCATGAACTCCATAAGCTTGGATTCAAGGAGCCGTATGCTTTCATTCTCCTTGGAACCAAAAATATCCTTTATATAGGTAAGCCGTTCCTGGAGCTCTTGGGTCTTTTTTTCTATATCCATATAACCACATCAAGGAGTGTTGGGTGTGAGATGATATCTTGCGATGATACTATACAGCGGTGTGTTACTACCAGTGGCAGAACCATCAGAAACGGAGAATATCGCCGGTCATTTTTTTGAGGTAGTCCACATTGGAGCGGATCGGGTCACCCGATGCGTTCTGACCATGTAATTGGATCTGTTCGAGAAAGGATATGCCCCGTTTTTTCGCTTCCTCCAGGTTCTTCCCCCATATGATGGCCAGGGCCAGATTGGGATCGTACTCGGTGGGGATTTCATACTTCGTTTCCAGGGGAACATGGGTATGGACATCGGCCCATAGCCGTTTTTCCCAGGAAAAGTGGTCGATGGTTCCGACCCATGGCGAAAAACCATTGGACGGATCCTCGGCAATGATGCGGTACTCAATCCCGACGCCTTCAAAGGAGATGTCCCTCTGGGTGTAGCCCATGGGGTCTCCCAAGCCGAGACGGATTTGTTCCGCGAGGATGTCCACGCGTTTGGTATTTTTGCGCCGTGCAATGACGGCAGAGACCCCGTTTTCAACTTGAATCCGCGTATTCACTTCCATGAGAAATGGGGCGCCGGTCGGGCTGACGATCCATTCCCAGGTACCCACATTGTCATATCCAACTTCCCGAGCCATGCGCAGGGAATACTCGGTGATGTCGGACAGGACCCTCTGGGCATCGAATGCATAGGAGATATGGGTGGGATCGAACCCGGGAGCCACTTCCAAACGTTTTTGTCTACCGGTACTTTGGATGGAGCAATTGCGGGTTCCGTAATGGACAATGTGTTTTCCACTGCGATCGGCAACGATCTGGACCTCAAGATGGTTGAAGTCGAAGATACGTTGTTCGATGAGAACGCCGTCGTCCCGGAATTGCCGTTTTGCATAGTTTCTGATCGAGCGAAGAACTGTTCTGAATTTATCGAAATCGTCCACTTCCTCGATGCCCATACCTCCACCGCCTGCCGACGCCTTGACCAGGACGACCGGATTGGCGATGGACTGTTCCTCTTGGAAGGCAAAGAGGTTCTTGGCCAATTCTTCCGCCTCGAGTTCGTCGTGCATGGGCCGGTCTGATCCGGGCACGGTCGGGATGTCCAGACGACGCGCTAACCGTTTGGTATTGATCTTGTCACCGAGTTCCCGAATGACCTGCCAGGAGGGGCCGATAAAGATGAGTTTTCGCTTGCGCTGAACGGCCCGGCGGGCGAACCGGTAATCCTCGGCAAAAAAACCGTATCCGGGATGAACGGCTGTCGCACCGGAGGCGTCGGCCACGGCGAATATCTCATTGGCGTCCAGGTAGGAATCGATCCTGTAGAGATTTTTTCCCTTGCCCTTTTCCCGGGCCAGTGTGCAGTGTCTCGAGTGTTGGTCGACATCCGTATAGACGCAGACAAAATCCAGGCCGAGTTGCGTGCATGCCTGGATGATGCGGACCGCTATTTCGCCCCTGTTGGCGATAAGTATCTTATGGTGCTTGGGTTTTGTTTTCACGATGCTCGCTGTTGTTTTTCTGGGTGATCTGTTGTTTTTGGATGCTCAGGATTAACGTGTCCAATACTTTTTCGCTTTGCCGATTGAGGTTGATGATTTTCCCGCCAATGCACGAAGAGATGTGGACAACCTTGAATTCGAGAGCAGGAAGGATCTCCCGCAATATATCCCCCCGGTCACAGTACAGGGCCACTTGATATGTTTGGCCTATCGAAAAATTTTTCTTTGTCCCGGGATCGATATCAAAACATAGACCTCCGGGGCTGATATCGCGCACCGGAAGAAAATTTTCATTGCCTGAAAACTGGATTCTCAAGTTCGGGCACCGGACCCTTAAGGTTTTTCGCAGGCAACTTGGGGTGTACTCTATGGTAAAGGTGTCTGTACTCACGGGCCATCACCTCTGATGATTTTTTCCAGGACGAATTCAACCCGACGGTTTTTTGCCTTGTTTTCCGGGGTGGTGTTGGGGTACGCGGGCTGGAAGGAACCCATGCCCGTGGCGGTCACTCGGTTTGGTTCCATGCCCATGTGGAGTAAGAATCTGAGGACCGCAACGGCGCGCAGGGATGAGAGTTCCCAGTTGTCCCTCCACCGGCTGGAGGCCGATGGTCTACTAGTGTCCGTATGGCCCTTGATGTTGATTTTCAAATCATGATGGATCGAAAAATAATCCTTCAGAATGGTGATGATACGTCTGGCCTCTTGGGTCAGCTTGGTCGATCCCGGGGCAAAAAACGTGTCTGCGGGAACCTTGAGGGTGATTGTGCCTGATTCCAGATTGGCCCCCACAATTCCTTCGATGCCGTGTTCCGTGCTGAATTGCTGGAACATGGTGAAATTTGTTTTTTGCCCGGCAATGATCTGTCGGTATTGTTTGATCTCGTTGAGAAATACGCCTCCCTGGTCATTGTGGACCTTGATGGCCCCCCCCCGGGCATTGGTCAGGGCCGCCTTTATCGAGGCAAAGGACGCCATATATTTACCAGTGTCGATGCTTGACATGGAATAGAGCAGGACAAAAAAGACGAGGAGCAGGGTGGTCAGATCGGCAAACGTTGTCTGCCAGGTCTGGCCTTCTTCGTCATCCTCTTCTTCTGGAAGCGGAACATTCCTGTCATCGATCATAACGTCTCTCCGCAGGCGGGACAAAGGAGGAAAGTTTTTCGTAGACGATACGGGGATTGTTGTTTTCCAGTATACACTTCGCCCCTTCGAAGACTATCTCCAGGTGGAGGTTCTCGTGCAGGCTCCTGCTCTTGAGTTTTCCCGCCAGTGGCTGGAAGATGAGTGTCGACATAATGGTGCCGTAGAAGGTAGTCAATAGCGCAACGGCCATGGCGGGTCCGATGGCTGAGGGGTTACTCAATCTCGAAAGCATCTGCACCAGCCCGATCAATGTGCCGATCATTCCAAAGGAAGGGGAGTAGGTGGCCATTTTTTTGAACACGTCCTGTGAGATGGCATGACGCTTTTTTAAGGAAGTGATTTCGATCCGCAGCGCGTCCCGAATGACATCGTCATCTGCGTTTTCCGCAATGAGAAGACATGCCTTTTTGAGAAAGGCATTTTCCGTCTTGACATTTTCAAGAGCCAGCAACCCTTCCCTGCGGCTGATTTCGGCGATCTGAACCATGGTGTTGACCACGTCATTGGTGGTTGTTTTACGCGATCCGAAAATCTTGATGGCCGCTTTTATGGACTGATGGATTTCACTGATGGGAAAATTGACGCACGTAGCTGCAAAGCTTCCGCCAAGGACGATCATCATTCCGGGAATGTTGACAAAAATCGACGTCGTTCCCCCCAGAAAAATCGCTCCTATTACCAGGGCAAAGCCGATAATGATGCCAAAAAAAGTTGCAATATCCATATGTTTTTCTTATCTTTTATTTTTGTACCACAGGTTTGAAAGCGAGAATCGTCATACTTGAGACCTTTTTTTGTCCATATACTCTACCATGCTATATAAGGAACAATTAATGATTGAAAAATTTGAAAAAGTCCAGAGGGCCGTTGCATATATCAGAAAGACATTCCCCAATGATTTCAAACCGCAAGTAGGATTGACCCTGGGGAGCGGATTGGGAGGATTTGCAGATATTCTGGCTCCTGAAGAATGGCTCCCCTTTGATGAGATCCCGGGATTCCCGAGGGCAACGGTCAAGGGACACAAGGGCAGATTGGGGGTGGTCCGCCACCATGGCAGGGACTGTCTGGTCCTGCAGGGCCGCAATCATCTCTACGAAGGATATTCACCGGACGAGGTCTGTTTTGCCACACGGGTTCTGGCGGGGCTTGGCGTGGGCACGATCGTACTCACCAATGCCGCAGGTTCCTTGAATCCTCTGTTCGGGGTCGGCGGGATCATGCTCGTCACGGATCATATCAATTCCATGGGTACCAATCCGCTTGTCGGTCCCAATATCGATTCTTGGGGAGAACGTTTCCCGGATATGACGAATGTGTACTCGTCCGTGCTGCAGCGACACGTCCTCGAGGTTGCCTTGTCAGCCGGGATCCGTCTCGAACGGGGTATATATGTGGGCGTACATGGTCCCTGTCTCGAGACACCCGCAGAAACCAGGGGATACCGAAGGATGGGGGGCGACGCCATTGGTATGTCAACGGTCATGGAGGCGATATCCGCCCACCATATGGGGGTCCACGTTGTCGCTCTCTCCTGTTTGACCAACCAGAATCTGCCGGATTGTATGGCCAAGACCTCCCATGATGAGATCCTGGAACAAGCCGGGCTGGCCGAAAAACGACTGACAACGGTCCTGGATCGATTTATCGCGTCAGGGACATTTGCATCATAGACCGCTTTTGGCTATTTTTTGTTTTGATCGTACGAACATGTTCTGGGCCGTCTGGATCCATCTGCCGTCCCGCCTCCCAGGAGTTGGGTAGTTATATGGCGCATTCCCCCTTCGATTTTTTGCAGATATTCACCTCGCCGACGAGTCTTGGCTTGTTGCTCGATCCCTTGCCTGTCGGGGTGGCTGTCGTTTCGCCGGATTTGGGCATCATTTTCATGAATACGGCAATGGAGGGCCTGACGGGATTTAGCAGGAGTGATATCGCCGGCAAACCCTGCTACCATGTTCTCCGGAGCAACCTGTGTATGGACCACTGTCCCGTAAAAAAACAGGAAGCCGGGACGCAGAGTGTTTGTCTTGATGGGAACATCCTCGATAAAAACAGGGAAAAGATCCCAACAAGGCATAGTATCGCTCGTGTAAAGGACGAAAACGGGCATACTGTTGCCTTTATAGAGTCCGTGGAGGATCTGCGCCAGGCCCGGCACGTTGAAGAGGCAATCATCGAGTCCGCAGGATACAAACAGATTATCGGACAATGTCCTTCCATGGACAAGATTTTCGAGATCCTGCCGGTCATCGCCCAGACGGATTCCTCGGTACTCATTACCGGCGAGACGGGCACGGGCAAGGACCTTGTTGCCGAGTCCGTCCATCAACATTCCTCACGGGCCAAGGGGCCGTTTATCAAGGTCAATTGCGGCGCACTGCCGGAAAACTTGCTGGAATCGGAACTTTTCGGACACCGTAAGGGGGCCTTCACCGGCGCTGTGGAGAACAAGCCGGGGTGGTTCAAGCTGGCCCACAACGGAACCCTGTTTCTGACCGAGGTGGGGGATCTCCCCTTGGCCCTGCAGGTCAAGCTGCTGACCTTTTTGGACGACAAGGTCATCTATCCCCTGGGCAGTACCCGCGGCAGGAAGGTCAATGTCCGGGTCATCGCCGCCACGCACCGGGATCTCGAGGCAATGGTCGGAGATCGTCGTTTTCGGCAGGACCTGCTTTTTCGGTTGAATGTCATTCGGGTCGAAATGCCTCCGCTCCGTGAGCGGGGAGAGGATCTGCCCCTGTTGATCAACCATTTTGTCCGCCAGATGGCCGACCAACTCAAAAAGAACATCATTGGTCTCGATACCGAGGCTATGCGGCGGCTTTCTTCCTACTCTTTCCCTGGGAATGTCCGGGAGCTGCGCAACATCATTGAATATGCGGTCACCGTCTGCCAGGGACAGGAGCTTGGTCTAAGGCATTTGCCGGCGTATGTGCGTGATCTCGAAACGGACCGGTCATCCCCCGTGGTGGCCGGATCGTTCCACCGATCCACGGATATTATCCAGCAGGCCCCTCCGGCGGAAAACTGGACGGTCATGGAACGGCAGATGATCATGGATGCCCTGGTCCGGGCCGGGGGGCGCAAGTCAAAGGCCGCTGACATCCTTGGGTGGGGGCGGTCCACCCTGTGGCGGAAGATGAAAAAACACAACCTGGAATAGAGGTGAATGCAGCCATGAAGATCCTTGTTCCCATTTCCGGTCCCGATGTGGCACCCCGTTTCGATATGGCCCCCGAGGTGCTCATCGCCACGACCGACGAGCAGAACAATGTCGTTGCCACGCGCACCATGGTCCTGCCCCAGGCCTCGGCCGACGACCTGTGTTCCCTCATCCTCACCGAGAGTATCGATGTGGTCGCCTGCAATGGTATCGAGGAGGAGTATTACCGTTTTTTGACCTGGAAAAAGATCCGGGTGGTTGACTCCATCATGGATACGGTGGAAAACGCCCTCGAGTTCGTTTGTACGCAATGACCACACTCTTGTGTGTGGA
>NZ_JBUDSQ010000088.1:0-9048 GCF_054921335.1 Desulfoplanes sp.
ACCCGTCCAGTTTATGCGGAAAATATTATTTTATCAATAAAAAGTGTTTGTAATCGCAAGAAAAAATTTTGGCACATCTTTTCCATAGTTATTGTCGATTCTCAGGTAGCTGCAGTGATTTTTAAGAGTGTAATCTTTGTCTAAGTGCATATGGAGGTTGTCATGAAATTATTTTTTACAAATTTTTTTATTATTTGCAATATGTTATTATTTTCATCAACTGTATTTGCATCAAGTATGATAAATACAGATTGTTTCTGGGAATTAAATTGTCCTCTATTGTGCTCTGTCCCTGTGATGTTTACTCTTGAGGAAGAAAATTCTTCATTTGCCGATCTCAATTCCTTTGGGATTTTTCAATACGATGGAGCAACCTTTCACAGTCTAGAAGTATTTTCGGGGAAGGATAAATCTGGAACCACTAGAGAGATTTCCTGCGGCACCTTGTCCAGTAACGGTTTCGAGAGATATTTTCCTTTTTTTGGATTTTATCTGGATACCAGAGAGTGGGGAACCCAGGGGGGGATTTTTTCGAGCGACAACCAGGTGGGATTTGGGACAAGTGATCGGAATCATATGCTGACATTTCTAGACGGGATGGTAACCTATGGTCCCCCGAATGATTATGGTGAACGTCCATCCTACTCCCTCTATTTTGAGGAGCTCAAAGATTTCAATCAAGCCAATGAACCGGATTTCAATGATATGGTCATTACCATGTCCGGCATGGACCCCAGCGGTGCGATGATCTCTTACGGCAGTAACCCTGCACCCGTTCCCGGGACATTGTTTCTACTGGCGGGCGGGATACCTTTTGTGCTGAAAAAAAGGCGATAGGGAACACTGGATATCTGCTTTTATCCTGCTCCTTATGTTTCGATCCGCGCCATCCAGGCAGGATAAACGCGCCATTGGCGACGGTATCATCACCCCCTGTTGCGACAATCACGCAAAATCCAGCAGCACCTTCATGGCTCCTGGGGTTTGTGCCCGTTCGAATGCCTGGAGGGCCTTCTCGAAGGGATAGACGCTGTCGATGATCGGCGACAGGTCCGCGCCGGTTTGCAAATAATCCAGGGCGGGCTGGAACAGGCCGCACCGTGATCCGATCACGGTGATTTCGTCCACAACTACCGGTGTCAGGTCAATGGGGCCGTGCGCGGCAATGGTGCTTTTGAGGATGAGGGTGCCCCGGGGTTTTGTGTGGGCGACCGAGAAGCCGAAGCCTCCTGCGTTGCCTGTGACTTCGACCACGACGTCGTATTTCCTGTCCGGCATGTCATGAAGGAGAATGGTGCCGCTGCCAAGTTTCGCGGAAATGGCCAGGTTGCCCGGATGCTTGCCCACATGGGTGATGGCGGCCCCGGTCGTGGACAGGGCATGGCTGATGAGCAGGCCCAGTTTGCCGTCTCCGACGATGAGCACGTCGTGTTCCGGCGTGATGTCCACCTGTTTTAGAATCTCAAAGGCCGCTGCCAGGGGTTCGGTCAGGGTGGCGAATTTATTGGACAGGGTCTCGGGAACTTCGAGCAGGTTCCTTACCGGGAGGGTGATATACTCCGCAAAACACCCATTGCGTCTGTCAATGCCCAGAGTCGTTCTGTCGGGGCAGTGACGCCCCAACCCCTGCTTGCAGTATGTACATGCTGGCCTGTTGCAACCGCAATTGATATCGCCCACGACCCGTTTGTTGGGCAGGCCCGTGTCCACGTCGTTGACCGTTTCCACCCTCCCGACGAATTCATGGCCTGGAATCCCTGTAAATCCCATGTAGCCTTTGGTAATTTCGGTATCCGTGTTGCAGATGCCGGCCATGAGGATCCGGATCAAGGCCTCGCCCGGCTCTGGAGATGGCTGGGGTGCATTGGTGGTCATGGCCAGGGTATCGGAAAAAATCAGTGCGTTCATGGACAAGCTCCTTGTTTGGCGTCAGGCATGCGGTGCGCCATGTCCCGATCCATATCCCGGCGCTCAATTTTTTTTGCAGTCCGGGCAAGTCCATAGGTGGGAAACGCTCCTGCTCTTACGGTCTCTATTGTTCGTGCCCGCTCAAGCGGGGGACCCGGGTCCGGATTGAAGAGCGGCCGCGAAGCCGTTTTCCTTTCCGGATCCCGCTTCCAAAGATGGTCTTGGAGTACCGACCGGTCGGTCATTTTTTCCCCGGACCACCCCGGGAAGAGCGGGAACGTTTTCTGGATTTGATCCAGTTCTGCAACCGGGATTCCTCGCCCTGTTCCTTGGGCTGGTAGAAGCGGCGGTCGTTGACCTCGTGGGGCAGGTATTCTTGATCGATCCAGGATTCCGGATAGGCGTGGGGATATTTGTACCCTTTGCCGTAGCCCCACTCCTTTTGCAGTTTGGTTGATGCGTTCCGCAGGTGGAGGGGGACGGGTTTGGGACCGTTCCTGCGGATTTCCTGCATGGCGGCCAGGTATCCGGCATAGGCGGAATTGCTTTTGGGGGCCAGGGCGAGATAGATGGTCGCTTCTGCCAAAGGGATGAATCCCTCGGGCATACCAATGAATTCGATGGCCTGCTGGCAGGAGACAGCCAAGGAGATGGCCTGGGGATCTGCCAATCCCACGTCTTCCGAGGCCGAAAGAATGAGTCGTCTGGCAATGAATTTTGGATCTTCTCCTGATTCTAGAAGACAAGCGAGGTAGTACAAAGAGGCATCGGGATCACTGCCACGGATGGATTTGATGAGGCCGGAAACGAACTCGTAATGGGCATCTCCGTCACGGTCCCCCCGGGCCACGATCTCGGGCAGGGCCGCGCTCAAGTTTTTGGGATCACGATCCTTTTGTTCGAGTTTGCCGGTGTACTCCACCAGATTGAGCAGGGCTCTGGCGTCCCCCCCTGCCTGACGTCCCAAAAGGTCGAGACTTTCTTCCGGGATGTATTCGTGCATGTTGGCGGCACCTTTCTGAGCGATCTGGACCATCTCGGCCAGATTGAGTCCCCTGAGTCGCAGAACGTGGAGTCGCGAAAGGAGTTGATTGGTGACGCTGAACGAGGGGTTTTCCGTGGTCGTGGCCAGCAGGGTGATATCCCCGTTTTCAAGCAGGGGCAGAAAAAAATCCTGCTGGGCCTTGGAGTAGCGGTGGAGTTCGTCGAGAACGACGATATCCAGATCGGTTATCTGTTTGCGCAGGGCAGCAATGCCCGTTTCCGGGGCACTGAACCGGGCGAATGCGCGTCCGGTATGCTTGGCCAGAAGAAGGGCCAGGGTGGACTTGCCGCATCCCGGAGGGCCGAAGAAAAGCAGGCTTGGAAGACGGTCGGCGGTCATCATGGCCCGGATGCGCTGTTTGATATGGCTCTGTCCGACAAAATCGTCCAGGCTCCGGGGACGGAGGGATTCGGCAAGGGGTTTGTTGGGCATGGGGCGGGGGGGTAGGTTGTAGGATTGAGGTGTGGTTGGAAAAACCGGGAGCAGTGTTCTGTCCAGAGGAGACTAAAGACGATTCGCACGGCGGCTGGCGGCACGGAGACGGGAAAAGCATCCCCTTGTGGATTTGACCCGGGATCTCCACGGTTTGGTCCTCTTGGTCAAATCCTTGTCAGTAAGGATCCTGATCAAAAGGGGCGATTTTTTAGGACCAGCAGCCAAAGTGAATGCATCCGTTATTCCCTGGGTAAATCGGACAATAACTAGAATTTGACAAACAGGCCCGAACCCATGGGATGGATGGTTTCCGGTAATGATTGCTGGAGCTGTTCCAGGGCCGATTGTCCTGTGCAGTGCCCCGCAAAGACCGTCTGGAAACCGAAGTGTTCGATGGTTGTGCGGGTCTCTTCGATGGCATCTTCTGACGCCCTGCCCAGGTGGAGCCCTCCAATAAGTCCATGGAAGCGATCGATCCCATGACATTTGGCCACATGTTCGCAAGTGTTGGCAAGGCCGCTGTGGCAGCATCCCAGAATGAGGACCGGTCCATTGGCAGATTCCAGGACCAGACACCCGTCGTCGGGAATGGTGTCCGGCCGTGTGGCTTCCCGGTCCCGGTAGAATCCCTGGATTGGTTCATAATGTTCCGCTTGTCTGGTGGTGTTCGTGAACATCGTCAGTCCCGGGGCGAGTTCCATGGTGTTCTCGACAGGAACGAGCTGCTTTTTCAATCTCTCAGGATCATTGGTGCGCAGTCCTATGGCGCGTGGGACGGTTCCCGGGTGGCATGCAAAACGGTCGACAAAAATAGCGGGATGCCCGTAGATCGGTCGCTGAAAATCGGTCTGCTCCCATAGCCGGTCAAGTCCTCCTGTGTGATCGTAGTGACCGTGGCTCAATGCCAGTCCCGCAGCCCGCCCGGGATGGATGCCCATGGAAAAGGCGTTGTCCACAAAGAGTCCGGACTGGCCGGTGTCCCAGATCCACAGGTCGCCGGAATCAAGAATGATCCCCATGCTCAACCCGTGTTCGCAGGCCAGATGGGGATTCATGGTGGTGTTGTCGATGAGAATGGCTATTTGGGGCATGGGGGATAATTTTAGAGATTTTAGGGAGTTCAGGGGTAGAGGGTTACGAGAGTTGGGGGATAAAATAGGTACGGCATAGGGGGTAATGAGTAGCTGTCCGCCCCACAGTAGCCCCCCCATTTTTCAAATTTCTTAACCCCACCAGTCTCTTGGATCCGTCTTACTTGTCTCTTTCCCTGATCGCCTTGGTCAATTTTTTCTGGTCATCCTTGAACAGTTTGTAGTTGACCGAATCTTCAAGTGCTTGGCGGCTGGCTTCGAGGATGTTGTAGTGTACTCCCACGGTCACCCATTGTGCATACTGGTCACGGGATTCGATGAGTACGCGGACCTGTGAAGCGGTTCCGGCAAATTGGTCGTCTTCGTTCTTCAGATCCCAAAGGACGCGTACCTTGAAGTCAACCAGGTGCATGTTGGAGATATTCGGATAGAATCTCTGCAATGCCTTGCGCAGGGCGTTGTCCAATGCGTTGACCGGTCCCATGCCCGTGGCGGCTGTATGTTCGATCATTCCCCCCACCTTGACCATCACCGTTGCCTCGGTGAACGGGGCGTCGTCTTTACGGTGTTGGGTATCAAAGACCCTGAAGGCGATGATCTTGAAGTACTCTCTCGATCTTCCCATGACGCGGTTGAGCAGGAGTTCGAATGACGCCTCCGCTGCTGAGAATTCATACCCGTTGTTTTCACGGTGTTTGAGTTCCGAAAGGAGCTCCAGGACAAAGGGGTCGTTCTTGTCCAGGTCGAACCCGTACCGTTTGGCCTTGAACAGAATGTTGCTCTGTCCGGCGAGGTCGGAGAGGAGGATTCTCTGTTTATTCCCTACCATGGCCGGGGGGATATGTTCGTAGGTTTTTGGGTTCTTGCGTACAGCGCTCACATGGACCCCGCCCTTGTGGGCGAATGCGGATTTGCCCACAAACGGCTGCCTGTGGAAGGAACGGACATTGGCCACTTCGGAAATGACGTGGGACACATTTGCTAATTTGGCCAAGCATCCTTCAGGGAGACAGGGGATACCCATCTTGATTTCCAGGTTGGGGATGATCGAGCAGAGGTTGGCGTTCCCACAGCGTTCCCCATAGCCGTTGATGGTCCCTTGAATGTGTGTTGCTCCGCTCTGTACCGCTTGGAGGGAATTGGCCACGGCCAGCTCCCCGTCATTATGGGCGTGGATGCCAAGGATGGTATCGGGGAATGTCTTGCGGACCAACGTGACGGTCTTTGCGATGTCGCCGGGCAGGGTCCCTCCGTTGGTGTCGCAGAGTACGAGACCGTCTGCCCCCGCCTTGATGGCACGGTCCAGGCACGCCATGGCGAATTCCTGGTTCGCCTTGAATCCGTCGAAAAAATGTTCGGCATCGAAAAGGAGCTCCCCCACCTGGGGCCTGAGAAAGGCGAGAGAGTCGTGGATGATCTCCAGGTTATGTTCCAGTGTGGTCCGCAGGGCCTCCTCGACATGGATATCCCAGGTCTTCCCGAAAATGGTGATCACTTCCGCCCGGGCCGAGACAAGGGCTTGCAGGTTCTTGTCCGATTCTGGTGATGCCTTGGTCATATGGGTGCTTCCAAAGGCGGTCACCTTAGCATGCGTTAGCTCGTAGTTCTTGATATCCTTGAAAAAACCAAGATCCGTAGGGTTCGAACCCGGCCAGCCTCCTTCGATATACTCGACCCCCAGGTCATCGAGTTTTCGAGCGATGCGTATCTTGTCCGCTGTTGACAGGTTGATTTCTTCGGATTGGCTTCCGTCGCGCAACGTGGTGTCGTAGATGGCTATTCCGGACATGGTCTCATTCTCTTCGGCACAGAGGAAGGGCCGGTTGTGGTTGGTTATGCCAGGGGTTGTTCACAGGCGGGAGAAATTTCCTTGTCCAGCCCGAAGGCTTCGTGCAAGGACCTGATGGCCAGTTCCGTGTATTTCTCCTTGACCAGACAGGAGATTTTGATCTCCGAGGTGCTGATCATGAGAATATTGATGTTTTCCTTCTTCAGGGTTGCAAAGGCTATGGAAGCGATTCCCGCATGGGTGCGCATGCCCACACCGATGATGGATATCTTGCACACGTTGTCGTCATGGAAAATATGCAGTGCCCCAATATCTTCTTTGAGCCGTTCAAGAATGGCCAGGGTATCCCGGACACTCCCCCTGGGTACGGTGAAAGTCAGGTCTGTGCGGTCGTCCTTGCTCGGGTTTTGGACGATCATGTCCACAACGATGTTGGCCGCGGCAATAGGCTCAAAAATTCTGGCCGAAACACCGGGTTCATCATTGACTCCTACAAGGGTGATCCTGGCCTGATCCTTGTCGTAGGCGATGCCTGAAACCAGGGCTGCTTCCATGGAATTTTCCTCCTGTGTGACGATGGTCCCGGGCTCGTTGGAAAAGGTGGAACGAACATGGATGGGGACATTGAATTTCTTGGCAAACTCGACAGACCTGATCTGGAGCACCTTGGCTCCCATGCTGGCCATTTCGAGCATCTCTTCATAGTCGATCGTATCGATTTTTCTGGCTCTGGAACAGATATTGGGATCGGTGGTGAACACCCCTTCGACATCCGTATAGATTTCACATAGCTCTGCCCCGCTCGCAGCGGCCAGGGCCACGGCACTGGTGTCGGACCCCCCCCGCCCCAGCGTGGTGATACGCTGGGTATAGTCACACCCCTGAAAACCAGCCACGACCAGAACGTCGTACCGTTCCAAAAGGTCGTGGATCTTCTCCTGCTCGATATCCAGAATACGGGCCGAACCATAGGTGGGGTCCGTACGGATGGGCAACTGGTGCCCGAGGCAGGATCGGGCCTCGATGCCGTCTTCTTTGAGCAGCATGGTGAAAAGAGAGACCGATTGTTGCTCTCCGGTGGAGACCAGGACATCGAGTTCCGCCTGATCTGGGTGTTTTGTCCAGGAAGCGGCTGTCTTGAGCAAGGAATTGGTCATCCCGTGCATGGCCGAAAGAACCACGATGACCTTGTACCCCTTGTCCAGTCCGTCGAGCACTTTTTGTTTGACCTTGAGCATGCACTCCCGACCGTCAACGGAGGTGCCGCCGAATTTTTGGACTAAAATACGCATGATTTCCTCGAAGATGTGTTGCTGAAGAATGATTGGGAGGGATAATGGCCTGACCGGTACCCTCCAGCTGTTCCAACCGTCTTAGTCCCGAATGAGACAGGCCAGCATCTTTGCGCCCATGGGCCCTTGGGCGGTAAGGGATAGATCCCTTGATGACCCCCGCACGGACCACCCGATGAGGAGGTACTCGTCCGGCCAGAGTTGGTCCGGAAGGTGTTCTATCCATTCGGCAATGCATAGCCGTGTTGGGTCATAGAGATATTCTTCCATGGTCCCGTCGAGGCCCATTCCTTCCATGCGGTAGAAATCGAAATGGGCTGTTTCCGGCCGTGTCGGGTAGACATTCATTACCGTAAAGCTCGGGCTGCTGACCTCCGCCCCCTCCCCCCCCGGCAGTAGGGGGACCAGCATCCCGGTGAGGGTCGTTTTTCCCGATCCCAGATCACCCTGGAAAAGAATGGCCGGAAAGGTTTCCAGCCCTTGGATACAAGCAGCCAGCTTTTGGGCGAAACGGGATGTGTCCGCAAGAGAACCGAGAGTGATATCCATCATCCGACAACGGTTTTAAGGACATCTTTCATCCCGACCATG
This sequence comes from Desulfoplanes sp., assembly GCF_054921335.1. Classification (NCBI taxonomy): domain Bacteria; kingdom Pseudomonadati; phylum Thermodesulfobacteriota; class Desulfovibrionia; order Desulfovibrionales; family Desulfoplanaceae; genus Desulfoplanes; species Desulfoplanes sp. The sequence continues at coordinate 8,152 of NZ_JBUDSQ010000088.1, forward strand.
CCCACGAGTTTGCCGTTTTTGATGACGGGCAGGGAATGGAATTTTTGATCGACCATGAGACCGGCGATTTCATCCACAGGCGTATCCGCATCGACCGTCACCGGTGAGGCTGTCATGGCATCTTTGACTGTGGAAGCGGAGATCTTTTGGATTTCTTTTTCCATGGCCGACATGGAGTTCAAGGGAAGAAAACCGTCCAGAAAGGTGAAGACGGATGGGAGGGGAAATTTCTTCTGGAGGGTCACCAGATCGCTCTGGCAGAGGATGCCGAGCAGGTTTGCGCTCTCGTCAACAACCGGAACACCGTTGAAGTCATTGTCCAAAAGAATGGCCGCGGCCTTGGAGATGTCTGTTTGTGGGGTGATGGTCACCGGGCTTGGGGTCATGATATCGCTAGCTTTGAGCATCGTTCCACTCCTTGAGGGCGTGAGGAAGGGTATGGGCAATTTCTTGTGCCAGATTGCCCCTAAAAGGGTATTCCCGGGCCAAAATCTGTCCGCACAGCCCGTGCCAGTATACACCGAGTTGGGCGGCCATCAATGTGGGAACCGATCTGGCCATCAACGCGGCAATGATCCCTGACAGAACATCGCCGGATCCTCCAAGTGCCAGATTCGGGGTGGCAAAGGGGGAAATGTACACCGGGTCCATGGCGTTGGAGATGATCGTGGCCGCTCCTTTGAGAAGGATATTGACACCGTGTCTGCGAGTGAAGTCACGGACATACGCCGCCCTTTCCGCATTGATATCCTGGGCGGTTACATCGAAGAAACGGGACATTTCGCCCGGATGTGGGGTGACGATTGCTTGGGGGGGGAGCTTGCGCAGCAGCTCCGGATCCTGGGCAAGAAAGAAGAGAGCGTCGGCGTCGAAAAGGGTTTTGGGATGGGGGGCCTG
>NZ_JBUDSQ010000089.1:0-8765 GCF_054921335.1 Desulfoplanes sp.
CCGTCTCCGTTTTTCCGTCTCCCGTCTCCCGTCTCCGTTTTTCCGTCTCCCGTCTCCCGTCTCCGTTTTTCTCTGTCGCATCAAGGGCAGATATGGAATCTGCCCCTACGGGTGATCTCGATTCCGGACCCCTGCAATCCTTACCCCTTACAACCTTTATTCACTCGACTCCACATATGCCTTCACCGCCTTGCCGATGCGGTGCCAGGTGTTTCGTCGTTTTTCGTCATCCGTCTCCAGAAGGGTGATGCGAAAACCCTTGCGGTTGCAGCAGAAGCCGCTCAGGGGGACCACGCAGATGCCTTCGGAGGCCAGGAGGTAGTAGACAAACCGTTTGTCAACGGCCACGTTTTCGACCTTTTCCTCCACGAAATCCTTGATCTCCTGGTTGGCCACCTCGAGATACTGACGGTCGTTCAAGACATCGTCGTCGAACAGGACCGCCATGTAGAAGGCGCCCCGGGGCCGGGTCACGTGGATGTAGTCGTAGGAGTTGATGATCTCAAAGGCCTCGTTGGCCCTGTCCTCGAATATCTTTTTGCGGTATTCGAGATGGTCCAGGTACCTGGGGTCGCCGATGACCCGGGGGATGGAGTACTGGGGCAGGCTGGTGGAGCAGACCTCGAGCATCTTGGCGTTCAGGAGGCTGGCGATGTATTTCTGGAAGGCCGGATTCTTGTCCTGGTTGAAGACCTCGATCCAGCCGCACCGGGCGCCGGGCCAGGGATATTCCTTGGAGATACCGCGCAGGGCCATGCCCGGAACCTCGCCGATGACCTCGCTCAGGTGACAGGTCTCGGCCCCGTTGAACACGATGTGGGCGTAGATTTCATCGCAGATAACAAAAATATCATAACGTCTGGCGATATCCACCATCTTTTCCAGGATCTCCCTGGGGTAGACCGCACCCGTGGGGTTGTCCGGATTGATCAGGAGAAGGCCGGCAATGGAGTCGTTGTATTTGACCTTGTTCTCCAGATCCTCGAGATCGGGCATCCAATGGTTGTCCGGATTGAGCTCGTAGGTGAGGTGGTCGTAGCCGGAATGGGCGGCCTCGGCCGAAGAGTGGGTGGAGTAGGCGGGTGAGGGACCGATGACCCGGGCCTCCCTGCGCAGGAATCCGAAAATCTTGGCCACGGCGTCCCCAAGACCGTTGTAAAAGACGATGTCATTGGGGGTGATCCTGTACCCGTCGCGTCTGTTGACCTGTTCGGCCAGGAACTCCCGGGCTTCCCAGACACCTTCTGTTGCCACATACCCGTAGGTCCTGTCTTCGTCGATCAGTTCCTTGATGATGTCCTTCATCCAGACGGGCAGTTTCTCTCCTTTCTCAATGGGATCTCCTATGTTCTCCCAGGTGATGGAGACGCCCATTCTGCGAAGTTCATGGGCAACCGCAACGATCCCCCTGATTTCATAGCTGAGTTGTCCCCATCCGACGTGTTCGATGTTTCTGCGCATGATACGGCCTTGTCGTTAGGAATGATAGTGATGGAGCAGTACCGGGAGGCAGACCGATCCGGCTCGGTGTCTCCCGGCACTGCCGACGTGGCCTTGGTCTGTAGCCCGCACCCCGTTCAAGGGCAAGGAAAAACACGGGCAGGGTCGGTGGGAGGTCGGTTGTGGGGACTGGATGGTTGTTACGACCCCCCGAGCATCCTCAAAACCTGCCGTGCGGGAACAGGGCGGGAGAAATGATACCCCTGCCCGTACTCGCAGCACATGGCGTCGAGCATTTCCAGATGATCGGCCGACTCGATGCCCTCGGCCACCACATTGAGCCCCAGGGCGTGGGCCAGAGAAATGATCGTTTTGACAATTTTGGCATTCTCATTGTCCGAGTCCAGCCCCATAACAAAGGACCTGTCGATTTTCAGGGTGTCCACGGGAAATCTGTGCAGATAGCTCAGGGAGGAATATCCGGTTCCGAAATCATCAATGCCGATCTGGACGCGAAGTCCCTTGATTCCGTCGAGGATGCGTTGGGCAATACGCACAGGCTGCGGAGGATCGCGAAGATCTTCGGCCAGGACGACGAATTCATCCCCGCCGAACCGGGCCAGCGTGTCTTCTTCCCGCAGGCAGGATCTGACTTTGGTTGCCATGTGTTCCAGCAGTCTGTCGCCGGCAACGTGACCGAGACTGTCGTTGATCAGCTTGAACCGATCCATGTCCAGAAAAAGGACTGCAAAATGGTTGTTGCCCCGTTTGGCACGTCTGATGGCGTGTTCGAGGCGATCCAAGAGCAGGAATCTGTTGGGAAGATCGGTCAACGGATCGTGAAAGGCCTGGTGGCGGAGCATGAGTTCGGCCTTTTTGCGTTCGCTGATATCCAGCAGTGAGACCACTTTACGTTCCGATCCGTTGAGCACGGCTTCGGTAACCACCACATCTCTGATGTCTCCCTTTCTGGTTCTGATACGCAATTCGTGCGGTCCGGTCTGGGTCAGACAATATTCCGGCCCGTTGGTTCCTGCATGCAGGATATGCTCTCTGTCTGCCGGGGCCACGATATTCACAGACCCCCACGGTGTTCAATGCATATCAAATATCCCCAGGCCCGGTCATGAGAGGGATAGGGACATAAGGGCATACGGCCGGGATTGGTCGAACCGTCCCTGGTTCATTGCGGCCACACGGGAAAAGGGACTCGTGGTCTCGGATGTGTATGAATCCGTTGCAACCGGCAATCCCTGCGTGACGGTCTCCTCGGTGATCATGCAGGGGACGCGCATGGTCGGGGTGGTGGCGGTGGATGTGGTTCTGGGTGAAACCCTGAGGTGATGAGCCGGAAGATGGCGAGTCGGAATAAAGTGATTGAAATGGCTTGATATCTGTTGGGGCTGCGTGCAGACTGGTTGTGGTTCCGGGGGTGTTGTCAGACATGATCCGCTAGTGCAGCCCCACGCAGAAGAGGGGGGAAACTCGGCGGATCTCGGCAGGGTTTCCCCCCGGGTCATCATCTCAAGCCGGACACAAAGACCATGAAGGTTCGTACTAAAACATTCATCATCATTTCAATCACTTTTTTCTTTTTGGTTGTCGTTTGCGTATCCTTTTTCCGCTCGGTCATCTATGAACGGTTTCTCGACATCGAGCACGTCCAGTTCCGGACGAGTCTCCAACGCATCGAGAATGCCCTGGATAGCGAATTTGAGGACTTGCAAAAGGTCGGACGGGATTGGGGAAGCTGGGATGCGACCTATTCCTTTGTCAAGGATCTGGATCGGGACTATATCGTGGGGAATCTGGGTTTTGATTCTTTGCAGACATTGAACGTCAATGCCATGATCTTCATGAATCTTTCCGGTACAGTCAGATTTGCCAAAACGTACGATCTCAAACGCCACAAGGAGATCCGGTTTCCTGCCGATCTTTCAAAAGCGCTGCAGAGCAAGATCTTTATCGACTGGTTTGGCGGCGACGTATCGTGCCGTCATGGTTTTCTCCGCTTGGAAGACGGAATGCTTTTCATGTTTGCGGCATGCCCCATTCTTGATTCATCCGAAAAACAGACGCCTCGAGGGATATTTGTCACCGGACGGTTTTTCAATGCCGGGCAAGTGGCTGTGCTTTCGGAACTGCTCGAAATTCCGATCCATTTGGACTCGCTTGACGTTTTTGATCGGGTTTCGCATACCCCTGCGGGGAAGATGCTCGGGTCGGACCCCAAGGATACGTTGATTGAGTATGTATCTTCCGGGGATGCCTCGGGATACATCCTGTTGCGCGATATTTTTCAGCGACCTGCAGGCTTGTTGCGGGTCGATCTTGACAGGTCCATATCACTGCAGGGCTCAACATCAGTGATGTACGTGATCGCATTTTTTGTCTTTATCAGTCTTGTGTTTCTCGGGATCGTTTTGCTCATCCTGGACAGGTCCGTTTTACGGCGTTTGAACGGGATTATCGCAGATGTTCGTTCCATCACCGGGCACAGAGATGTCTCCCGGCGTATATCCATCTCGGGGAAGGATGAACTCGGTAGACTGGGGAAGAATCTCAATGCCATGCTCGCAGCGCTGGAGGACGAACAACGTAAGAGAAAGGCTGCTGAAGCCAAAGGCGTCATGCTCACCTCCGCTATCGAACAGCTGGGGGAGGATGTCGTGCTCATGGGTCCGGAAGGAAATATTGTCTATGAAAACGCGGCATTCATGAAGCGGATTTTCTCGACCGGGGACGGCAAGGCCGGGTCGGTGCGAGGTTTCGACGATCTGTTCGATGATCCCAGGCAGGCGGAACAGGCCAAACAGACCGTGACCGCAGGATCCTCCTGGAACGAACGGTGCCGCAACCAGCTGCCGGACGGGGGGAGCGTGATTCTGGACGTGATGATCACTCCTGTCACGGATCAGGACGGCAATGTGGTCAACACCGTGTGCATTCGTCGCGATATCACCGAGAAGGTGGAAATCGACAAGAGGCTGCAACTCTCCCGCAAGATGGAGGCGTTGGGCTCTCTGGCCGGTGGCATTGCTCATGATTTCAATAATATACTTACTTCTATTTCCGGATTCACTCAGCTGGTCGGTTTAGACGTGGCCAGGGATTCCCGTTCCCATACCTATCTTGACCAGATTCTTCTCGGAGTGAAGCGGGCCAAGGAACTGGTCGAACAGATCCTCACATACAGCGCGCACAAGGATGATCCGGATTCGGCTGTATCCGTCCATGTGCCGACAATCGTCGAGGAGGCCCTGGATCTGGCCAAAGTTTCTCTGCCTTCCAAGGTTGTTCTTCGACGCGACATTGCCCGGACCATGAACCCTGTTCTTGCCGATGCCGGACAGCTGCATCAGATCGTCATCAATCTGTGCACCAATGCCGGGCATGCTATGAAGGAAAGCGGGGGGGAACTGCATGTGATCGTCAGGTCGGCAACCTCTGAGGATTACACAACTTTTCATCTCTCACCGGAGAGGACCGGTTATGTATGCCTCCAGGTACGGGATACCGGTACCGGCATGAGCCGTGGAGTGAGGGAACGGATTTTCGATCCCTTTTTCACCACCAAGGAACCGGGAGAGGGAACGGGACTGGGGCTGCCCGTGGTCCACAGTATCGTCACCCGTATGGGAGGCATCATCCATGTAACCAGTGAACCCGGCAAGGGATCGCAGTTTACCCTGTTTTTTCCGGAAAAAAAAGGCGAACACATTGAGGTGGAGGAGCCAAACCTCGAGAACGTAGAGGGGGGGGAACGTATTCTTTTTGTGGACGACGAGGAGGACGTGGTATATATTGCGCAGGAAATGTTGGAACTTCTCGGATATGATGTTACGGCAACCACGGATAGCCGACAGGCATGGAAAATTTTCAGGGATGACCCGCAACGGTTCGATATTGTAGTGGCAGATTTTTCCATGCCGCACATGGATGGTAGGGAACTGACAGAACGGATATTTGAAGTGACCAACGAGGTGCCGGTACTATTGTGTTCCGGGTATATGCCCACGCTGGATCTGAACCAGACCGTGGACAGGGAGTTGGTCATGATATTGAAAAAGCCCTATACCTCTCAGGAATTGACCCGCGCGATGCGCAAGCTTTTGCAGACGCATGGCAAGGAGTGACACGCATGACAAATATACTCATCATCGATGACGATCCCCAGATCCGTATGATGCTCAGCGAGCTTTTGGAACGCGAGGACTACAGGGTAGATGTCGTTTCGAACGGGTTCGAAGCCCTGGAACAATTTGGTCGGGAAAAACCCGACCTGATCATCACCGACGTGGTCATGCCGGATATGGACGGTCTCGAACTCATGCTGCGTCTTCGAAAACAGCAGCCCGGTCTCAAGGTTGTAGCCATTTCGGGCGGGGCACGCATCGGTCCCGAGTCCTACCTCAAATTGGCCGACAAGCTCGGTGCCGACGCGACCGTTGCCAAGCCCATGGATATCGTCAAACTCCTTGATACGGTCAAAGAGTTGGTCGCTGCTTGATGGCCCGTATTGGTCCGGAAGGGGGCCATGACCTTTCGTGACCGTGAAAAAAAGGCTGCAGAAGATAGCTACTGCAGCCTTTTTTTCATGGTTTCTTTGATCAATGGGGGAAGAACCCGGCTATGCTCCGATCAGCCAATCGGGATTGTCGGGCTGCATGTCGAGGATTTTTTTGATCTGGGCGGATTTTTTGCTGGTGGTGGAAGAGGAGACCTTAAAATGGGTGTGGATATCGACCGGCTGGATCAATCCCCCTCCGCCAGAACCAAGCATTGAGTTGACCTGGGCCAGACCATGGACAATCCCGCTGGCCCAGGACTCGCGTTTGCCCCTGTGGACCGGGCATGATGCATCCCTACACAACCGGTTGGCGGCCTCCAGGGCCAATGGGGTGAAGGGGGCATCCGTGCGGCTGTAGCAGAATCCTTCAAGCAGTTCGGAAAGTTCCCGGAAAATCTCGACCCGTTCCGGTGACAGCTCCGGTGCCCCGGCAGTCGCCGCATCGTCCACCCATTGTCCCCGCTCATCGCGCTCGGCAGGGGCAATCTGCTCCTCCCGGTCAATCAGGTCATCCTGCTCACCCTTGCCCGGCGCAAAACCCCCAACGTGTGCCTCAAGCGTCTCCACCCGATCCCCGATATCAAACTTGTCCGGAGAGCATAGGGAAAGAAGTTTTTGCCCCACCGGTAGAGCGTCCTGGAATTTTTCGCAATCGATCAAGGTGGTAAACAGCGAATTCAATGCCCGAAGGTAGGGCCGTGCGATGGGTATTTCGTGCACCCTGCCCGCCAGGTTTTCGATTTCCGGGCCGTGCATTTGGGTGCCGAGATCGACGATCGCTTGCATCCTTGCCTGAATTTGAGCAGGATCAAATTTAGAGGTTTCGAAATCATGCCTTGCCTGCCACATACGTGCGTCGATATTGGAAGGATCCTGCTCCATTGCCTTGAGCACCAGTTGCTTCGCTTGGGCGGTGTCCTTGGTTGCCATGGCCCGGTACGCCAAAATTTGCCCCTTTTCCAGGGGCATCTTGTCAACGCCGAGCAGAAGGGCGAGTTTGTCCAATTTTTTTTCGTTGACCAGGGTCTTGATGCGTGCCGTTACTTCAGGAATACTTTTCTGACCATGCCGTAGACTGTATATGTACACAGATCTGAGAAGAAATTCTTGAAAATATTCACCAAGGCCGTCCAATGCCGGGATGGCATTGGCCTTTTTACGGAGTCGTCGCTCCAGTGCTTTCCGCTGTTTTTGTTTTCCTTTCGAGGTCACGTTTTCACTCCATCTGCTTGATTCTATGGCTTGCTCGCACGGATACGGACAGCAACCCGCGCACAAAGCGGATCTCCTATCCTGTATACTCCCAAAAATAAAGAGGGTCTGGGTACGATTTCCCGCATATCAACCACAAGGAGTCGATCATGAGTACACCCATCGTTACGCAAAATGCACCCGGAGCCATCGGTCCTTATTCACAGGCGGTCATGACCGGTAATCTCCTGTTCATCTCGGGACAGCTTGGCATCGACGTGCACACCGGAAACCTCGGAAAGGGGATCGAAGAACAGACCCGGCTGGCCCTCGGCAATGTCGAGGCCATTGTCCGTGAAGCCGGCGGGACCATGGAGGATGTGATCAAAGTGACCATTTTCCTGGCCGACATGAACGATTTTGGCGTGGTCAACGGGATGTATTCCGACTCTTTTGCGGAGCCGTATCCGGCCCGGAGCTGTGTACAGGTGGCGCGACTGCCCAAGGGGGGGCTGGTCGAGGTGGAGGCGGTGGCGGGGATAAACGGTTAAGATGTAAGGGGTAACAATGCCCGTAGGGGCCGGCCCCCGTGCCTGCCCGTTTTCCAACCTCCGGGAAAAACGGTGCGTCCGCTTCAAAACCGCGTATTACACAATGAATTTGGTTGAGAACAATAACCAGGAGCGAATCATGAGTGTTTATCGTATCCATCCCATTGTCCTTGGCACCAAGCAATTCGACAAGGGGATGATGACGTATCAGCATGACTATGGCAAGCCGTTCACCATTCCCATCTATTCCTGGTATCTGGAAGGCGGGGACAAGAAGATTCTGGTGGACACCGGGGAAATGCATCCCATCCGGTCCGAGGAACGCGAGACGGCCATCGGGGGAAAGATATATACCTTTGAGGACGGACTGGCAAAATTTGGGGTAAACCCCGAGGATATCGACATCGTCATCCATACCCACTTGCACAACGACCATTGCGAAAACGATTACAAGTGTGAAAACGCCCGGTTCTATGTGCATGAGAAGGAACTCGAACACATCCACGATCCCCACCCCCTGGATTTCAGGTATCTGGAGGATTATATCGAGGATGTAGAGGACAACGGGCAGATTGAGGTGCTCACCGGGGACCGGGAGATCGTGCCGGGTATCCGCATGGTCCATACCCCGGCCCATACACCCGGCGGAATGAGCGTGTTCGTGGAAACGGCCAAGGGAACGGCCGTGATCACGGGATTCTGTCTGATCACGGAGAATTTTTTCCCACCGCCGGCCATCACGGGCATGGAGATGGAGGTCATCCCGCCGGGAACGAATATCAATTCCTATGAGGCCTATGATATCGTCAAGGATATCAAGGAAAGGGCGGACATCATCATCCCCCTGCACGAACCCTCGTTCGCCACAGGGGAGCCCATCGGATAGGGATGATTGTGGAGGCTCCGATTACAAAAAAACAAGGGGTGCGATAATTATATCGCACCCCTTGTGATTTTCTGGAGCCGGACATCGGACTTGAACCGACTACCTACGCTTTACGAGAGCGTTGCTC
>NZ_JBUDSQ010000090.1:0-8598 GCF_054921335.1 Desulfoplanes sp.
GTGACATGAAATGATCAAGTGTTTTTAAAGACCTGACTTTTTGCAGGCGCATCCGCTCATGAGTACCCGGATCGTAGAAATGGCCGAACTGGTATTTGCCCGGAAAAACCTGGAGTTGCCGGATCTGCAAAAGGCTCTGGAAATACTTGAACAGGCCAAGAAAGACGTAGGGCGCATTACACCCTTTTTATCCGCCCAATAGACACCAAAAGGATTTCTCTCATGCATCTTCGCAAACGCGTTCTGGTCACCGGCGGAGCCGGTTTTTTAGGTTCTCATCTATGCGAACGATTACTTGAAAAAAACTATGAAGTGCTCTGTGTGGACAATTTCTTCACCAGTTCAAAAAGCAATGTAGATCACTTGCTGTCCAACCCGCGCTTTGAAGTCATCCGACACGACATCACCTTCCCCCTCTATCTGGAAGTAGACGAAATCTACAATCTGGCCTGCCCTGCGTCCCCTATCCACTATCAGTTCGATCCCGTTCAGACCACCAAGACGTGTATCCACGGAGCCATCAACATGCTCGGCCTGGCCAAACGGGTCAAAGCAAAAATCTTTCAGGCCTCAACCAGCGAGGTTTATGGAGATCCTTCCGTGCATCCACAGAGCGAAAATTATTGGGGGCATGTGAACCCGCTCGGTCTACGGTCCTGCTACGATGAAGGCAAGCGGTGCGCGGAATCTCTCTTTTTCTCCTACCACCGCCAGCACGGTCTAGATATTCGCGTAGGGCGTATTTTCAACACATACGGCCCACGTATGCACCCCAATGACGGAAGGGTAATCTCAAATTTTATCATGCAGGCACTGCATAACCAGCCCATAACTATATACGGAGACGGCTCCCAGACCAGATCATTCTGCTATGTAGACGATCTCATTGACCTGATAATCGCTTTTATGGAGGACGAATCAGATTTTTGCGGTCCCATGAACATGGGTAACCCAGAAGAATTCAGCATCCTGGAACTAGCCAAAACGGTCATTGATCTGACAAAAAGTAACGCTGAAATCCGATTTGAACCGCTTCCTGAAGATGATCCCAAGCAACGATGCCCCGAAATCACAACAGCAAAAGAGCATTATGCCTGGGAACCGTCAATTCCTCTGCCCCAGGGCCTCAAGGCAACTATCGAATATTTTGTCAGGATGTTGCAATCACAAAAAAAAAGTAACCCAGCCAACGAAGTCCATTGCTCAGCTATAGTTCCGGTCACATGACTTCAAACCAAAAATCAATCCTAACTTGCTGTAAATATAACGATCAATGCCTTAAAAAAGCATCAAGTCATGTGACCGGAACTATAAAAAGGGGGGCCGACTCCCACAATTGAATCCGCACATAGTTTTTGGAGCTAAAAAAAGCCTTGCCTAAGCTGAACCAAATAATACGAGGCTCTTCATATCATCATGTAGATTGGCGAAGGACGAAAATATGACCACAAAACCATCGAGACCGCTGCGTGTTATGCAAATTTTTTCGACCTATACAAATTTCATCAACCACTTTTACGCCCAGAATCCTGACATGGCATCCAAGGACTGTCGGACCCAGACAGAGGCGTTGACTAACTATGGTTTCTTTGCCCCGCATATCATCGCGCCATATACTAAGGAACTAGGATGTTCGTACGACCTCACTTTTTCGAACGCCAAGCCCTTGCAGCATGCGTGGCTAAAGGATAAGGGGCTGCCTGTGCCCAAAGGGCCAAACTGGGAGGCGGAAATTTTGCGCATGCGCATCGACGAATTCAAGCCGGAGGTGCTATACGTCTTTAGCCCATATACGTTTAACAGCGCACTACGCGATAGCCTGTCCCACAAACCGCGCCTTGTGGTCAGCTGGCGGTGCGCCACCTTGCAGACCAACTGGGATTGGTCGGCCTTCGATGTCATCCTCACAAGCCTGCCCAGCGTAATGGAATATGCCCCAGCACTCGGGGCTCGATCCGCCGAAATGTTCTCCCCTGGTTTTCCTCTAAACGTCATGAAGGAGCTCGCCACCATCCCTCAAGATACAGACGTCGTCTTCGTGGGCACCCTTACCGACGCGCGCCGGATTACCATTCTGAACGCTGTGGCCGAAGCCGCCAAGCAATACGGATTTTCCCTTTCACTGCATCTTTCAGGTGATTTCAGCCATCTGACCCCGGCCATGGTTCCCTATCTGAAGCCGCCTCCTGTCTTCGGCATAGACATTTTACGCTGTCTGCGGCACGGACGTATTGTTATTGACTCTCGGACACCAATCTACCTGTCGGACCGGCACTTGTACCCGATCAAGAACATTAGCCAGGAGGACAATTGCAGTATGCGCCTGTTCGAGAGCACAGGTTGCGGTTCGCTGGTGTTCGCGTTGGAAGGCGTTTCCCGCTGGTTTGAATGGGATAAGGAAATCGTCCCTTACAAGGACGCAGAAACGCTCGTAAAAAAAATCCGCCATTTCATCGCCTACCCCGATGAAAGGAAACGCATTGCGGCCGCTGGTCAGAGTCGTTGCCTTAAAGATTACAACTTAAAACGCAACGCTCAACGCTTCATAGAGATTGTCGAAAAGCACATGCAACAGCCCTCCGCGCGGCCCCGGCCCATGGAGATTGTCACACCCAATGCGCCACGAGCTTGTGAACCTACGACCATGTACCAAGAAATCATTTCCAACAAATACCTCAAAAAACATGGCTGGTTTTCCAGCTACCAACGCCAAACCATCGTAGACGACGAGGGAGCGCCAATGCCTTGGCTAACCTACCCTGCTGTGGACCTGCTGGAAGAGCGCACCCCATACGGCGTAAACGTGTTTGAATTCGGTTGTGGAAGCAGCACCCTATGGTGGGCCAAACGCGCTCGGCGCGTAGTCGTGGTGGAACACAGCAAAAAGTGGTTCAAAACAATGACTCCTCAATTTCCCGAAAACGTCCGGTCAGTTTTCCAGAAATTATACCGAGATGGCGACTATTGTCGAACCGTTTCAAAGATCAATAACATGCAGTTCGACATAGTTGTGATTGATGGGAGGGACCGGGTAAACTGCGCATACAACAGCCTGTCTTCTCTGTCTTCTTCCGGTATTGTAGTGTTCGACAATACTGATCGCCCGGAGTACATGCCTGGCCGGGAATTCTTGAAGGAGTCTGGCCTCAAGGAACTACGTCTTCCAGGCTTGGCCTCCATGGTACTGAACTTGGCCAGTTGCACGTCCATTTTTTACAAGGACGGGAATTGTCTCGGACTGTGAAGTGGACTATGTCCCTCAGGATAAATTATATCTCATAATACGTGGGGGTCGGACCGAACTAACCACATGAATTGATTGATTAAAAATTTTCTGGAGAGTCCTCAAATTACCTTAGAGTGCTTTTTTGTGGACGCAAAACAGCGATGTAAACAAGTATGCCCAGAGCCAACATCTATTTTTTGCTGGATCATGTGTGGCATATTAAACACAGATGCCACAAAAGACTAAAGTTCCACAGAAATCATCATGAAGCAATTTTTAATAGGGTTGAGAGATACCACTGGTAGAGTAGATCGCTGATGCCCAGACTTTGCTAATGAACATCAAAGTCCGCTCGTCAAACCGTACGTGCGTATTTCCCGCATACGGCTTTCTCCAAGAGAATATCACTGAGGGACACAGGGGAACCAACACTTGCAGATGATAAGACCAAGCATCTGGAGATGTTTACAAAACGCATCATTGGGTCCGGGCCCATATAGGCGTTGGCTTTTTCTACACAGATGGATTAACCAGTTTTTCTTGAGCGAAGTGGTTGGCCTGTCGGCATGCCTTACGTGGATATCCGAAATTAAAATAACCGCTCCACCCTGCTAGATAAGGGCTGAGGCTCTTCACTACCTCCTCTACAGATATGAAAGGTATACGCGTCGCGGTCTTAACAGGTATACAGAGGCTAACAAATGGACGAGATTTCATAAAACTATATTTGACAATTTTTGAGATAAATATTTACTATTGATAAATTCTTTTTATTCCAAACTTTTATTAATATACATTGAACAATGAATAAAAATATTTTACTTATTAGCTATTACTTTCCTCCTATGCAAAACGGTGGCACAGGACGGCCATGGTCTTTATTTAAATATCTTCATGGATTTAATATTGATGTAACAGTAATCACAACAGATATTGGAATTAAGCTTTCTAGCGATTATGAAAAAAAAATTTTTCGTTTCCCATTTAAATGCTCTTCTTGCTTGCGTGATATGGAATGGGAAAAAAAGATAAATTCATCACTACCCTCAATTTTAAATAATAAAAAATTCGATCTCGTCTACTCAACATTTCCACTCGCCAGTTCTTTACCAATTGGAAGTTACATAAAAAAAATCTTAAAAATACCTTTTATTATTGAATTTCGCGACGGTTTGACTGTAGAAAGCCTTTTACCCTCCTATAATAAAATAAAAAAAGAAGTCAATAGATTAGAAAAATGTTGCATAAAATCGTCAGATAGAATCATTACAGTATCAAAGGTATGGTCAAAAATGTATTCTAATAAATATAATCGACACATAGATACTATTTACAACGGATTCGATCCCGATGATTTTTGCAAAATCAAGTCAACAAAAAAGAAAAACAATCAACACGATATGGTTTTGTTCGGATCTATTTTATCTTCTAGGTCTACAGATAGCCGTATTAAATCATATTTTGATTTTTTATATGCACTTAAATATTTACACGAAGAAGGTTTTTTTCAAAAAAATCGATTTAACCTATCATTTATTGGCCCATCGTTGGATGAAGAACGATCTCTGGTACAAAAATTTCAGTTAGGAGACATACTACATTTTTATAATGCTGTTCCCAAATCCGAGGGATTAGCTCATGTCAAAGCTAACTACGACTCCCTACTCCTTTATGGTAGTTCCGGCGACACCGGCATGGTTACGAGTAAGCTTCCAGAATATTTAAACCTTGACATGCCAATTTTTGGTATATGCGAAGGTAATCACGCAGCAGACATTATCCGAGACAGTCAAACGGGGTTAACATGCGGTTTTGAACCTGAGTCAATCGTTATCGGTTTAAAAAATTTCATTGAAGGCCGGTACAACTATTCCCCAAAGCAAAATATCATCAAAAAGTTCAACCGGATATTTCAAGCATCAGAAATCGCTAAAATCATCCATGAAACTTGCTGAAAATTGCGAAATTGTCCCATTAACGTCACTCCTTTTACCATGCCCGGGTAGTAGCCTTTCCAAAAGCAAATCGTATCTTTTCGTCTTCGTGAGAACTTGCACCAACGCGATATGTTCATACAACCTACTGCAAAACCATAGTGTTGCAGGCCCATTCGCGCAGCCGGAGTCGGTAGCTACTCCCCAATCGTGAAAATAGATATCTTTGTTCAAGATCTGCAGCCCGCTTCATGAACCCATCCAACTCTCGGGCCGAACCATGATAGCGGTGTCTCCCAGCGACTTCCTGATCCACAACCACGCCCCACCCTTTTCTTGAAGCCCGCAAGGACACCCAGGCATCCACCCCATAACCGATATCATTATCTCCTTTGTCCAAGCCACCGATATCTTCCAAACATCTCAGACAAATCAACGGTGCAATGCCATCCACATAGCAAACTCGTTTAAACCCTTGGCCGTCAGTTCGGATCATGTGAGGATGATAGGGATTGGTCGTAAAAGACGGGGAATATATTCCCACGAGGCCGTATTTTTTTTCAAAATAGCTTAGACGGTTCCATGCACGATGTATGTAAGGAGACTGAGAAACAAAGAGCATATCGTTATTAAGAAACCATAGAGACGAACTATGGGACAGGATAAAAGTTGAGAAATTTGGACGAATGTACCAAGATCATTTCCAACTCCCCTTTCGACAACTTTTTCCTGCCTTTGCACTTTTACACCCGGAGCAGCCAGATGCCCAGAATAGCTCGGTTTGTTCGTTCAGACGTTCCTACCGTCTACCATGTCATTTCCAGAACAGCGCTCGATGGTTTTCCCCTTGAAAAGCCGGAAAAGGATTATCTGCTTGGGCTTATCCGGAGGTTGAGCCGTTTCTATTTCGTGGACGTGCTGGGGTTTTGCATCATGTCAAACCACTTCCATCTGGTCACCCGCATGTATACGGAGGACCACTTTTCCAATGATCAGGTCCGGGAACGGTTGGAGAAATGGTTTCCCGAAGGACGGGAGATCAGCGATCAGACCATTTCAAGATTCAGGGAGCGGTGGGCCTCTCTGGCCAAATTCGTCAAGGATATCAAACAGGGATTCACGCGCTACTACAACAAGCGGCATGGCAGAAAGGGGTATTTCTGGGGGGATCGATTCAAATCATTGATCGTCCAGAACGGTCGTTCTCTGATCAACCTGTTGGCGTATGTGGATTTGAATCCGGTTCGTGCGGGGATTGTGAAACGACCGGAGGCATATAGATGGTGTTCCCTGGGCTACCATGTCCAGACAGGCAACAGAGACGGGTTGCTATGCGTGGATTTCGGGATGAAGGAATGGGGAGAACGCGAACCATCCGAGATCATACGCAAATACAGGCAATTCGTCTATGAAACCGGTGCGGTGGACACGGGCAAGGGCAAGCCCATGGACCCGAAAATCGTGAAAAAGGAGAGAAAGAAGAATTTCGAACTCAAACGGTTCGAATTGTTCTGCTACCGAACCCGCTACTTCAGCGATGCCGGAATCTTGGGATCAAAGGAATTTGTGCAGGAGGTTTTCGATCAGGTCAAACATCTGCTCCACTCCAAGGATACACGTAGATTCACCAGCCTAGCCGGAGCTGAAGGAGTCTATTCCATGAAGAGGCTACGGGGCTAGTTGCATACCCCCTTCCCCTCGCCACTCCGCAACCCCGACCTGCACGAGCTTTTGCGCAAACTTGTAGATGGCCCTTTGCGCCCGCTGTTTGCGCAATCTCAAAGCAGTTTGTTCATATGCCACAACCTCCAATAGAACTATGGAATCAGTCCGGTTCTTTCACAGCAAGAGGAGTCAAACGTATTGACCCTGACCAGTTTAAGGCCTAAATATGGGTCAGAGAGGTGCACCATGAAACTACGCGAATCCATCAGGCCCATCAGCTATCTGAAAGCTCATGCCTCCGAACTTGTTCGGGAAATTGCCGATGAGCATAAGACGCTCATCATCACCCAAAACGGCGAGGCCAAGGTCGTTGTCCAGGATCTCGACTCGTATGAAAAGACACAGGAGAGCCTGGCACTGCTCAAAATACTTGCATTGAGCAACAAGAGCAAACGAGAAGGCAGGACGACTCCGGTCGACAAGGCCTTTGGTCGGCTGCGCTCCAGGATCGAGGAAGTATCGTGATCTTTGCAGTAGAGCTCATCGAAGACGCCGAGCTGGATCTCCTGGATATCTATTCGTACATTCTCGAGCACGATTCCCGGGATGCTGCCGACTACGTCTTTGAAGAGTTGGAAAAAACCTGCTCAAGCTTGACCGAGCTTCCGGAACGGGGGCACGTCCCACCAGAATTATTACGGATCAACGTTACGACCTTTCTTGAGGTCCATTCCAAACCCTATCGAGTCATCTACGAAATCGACGGTTCGACCGTCTACATTCACTGTGTCCTGGCCGGTCGACGCGATCTCCAGACCCTGCTGGAACGGCGACTGTTGCGGTGGCAGTGATGGGAAATAAGCCATCCAAAAAAAATCCCGGCGAAGGCCGGGATCTTGGACGACACGAAGGCAGTCTCTGACAGTTACGTTTTATTTTGCAAAAGTTGTCTCTATGTCCATTGCGCCGTGTAAGACTCGAACGATGAGTACTTTCGAATCATCTTGAATAAAAAAAATCACGTATTTCTGAAAGGGGCAGGACCGCAAACCATCCATCAGCTCTTCTCGGAGGCGGTATGCTTTGGGCGCGCTGGTGATCTTCGAGCATTGCTCACGCAATTTTTTTATGAATTGTACAGCCTGGTACGGATCATCTTCGGCAATGTAATCGCCGATCGCCTCCAGATCCTTTCGGGCAAGCGGAGAAAATGCTAACGTTATCACGATTGGCTGACTGCCATTTGAGAATATTTCGCCTCCAATCCATCAAAAACATCATCTGCGGGAAAGCCCGGTCCGCTGTTAAGGCCGGCTGCAAGAGCCTCTCGTAGTTCTTCAAGCTGAATTTCTCGGCAAGCCTGCTGATCTTCAAGCAGACGCAAGCCGGCCCGCACAACCTCGCTGATACTGGCATACCGGCCAGACTCGACCTGGGATCGGATGAACTCTTCAAAATGGGAATTCAGGGCAACGCTCGTCGGCATCAAAGACCTCCTGTGTAGTATTAAAAATTAATAAAAAGTCTCCAACAGGGTGTCAAGCAACCTTCGAGCAGTGATGGATATTGGGACAGTGGATATTGGGACTGGATAAAAGTTGATCGATCAAGATCCCGGATCAAGTCCGGGATGACGTGTTAGTCTGTCCTGCCTCCCGTCTTCCTTTCTCCTTGTCTCCCTGTCCTTCCCCGTCTCCCGTCTCCGTGTCTCCGTGTCTCCCGTCTCCCGTCTCCGTGTCTCCGTGTCTCCCGTCTCCCGTCTCCGTGTCTCCG
>NZ_JBUDSQ010000091.1:0-8542 GCF_054921335.1 Desulfoplanes sp.
GTGAAAGTCCGGCGGCGATAAGATCGGCATTAATGAATGTGAGACAATTCGCTTCATTGGGAAGAAATTCTTTGGCAAAGGTGGTCTTGCCTGCACCATTCGGGCCTGCGAGGATGAGGATGCGTTTTGAATAGTTGATTGACGATTGCATGGGGCCTGACCCGTTGTGTTCATTGGATAGTTATTTCGTACTGTCTGGATTTTTTGATCATAGATTTCTTGTAAGGACTCTGCAAGAGGTGTTTGTAGGGGAAATGCCCTGAACTTTCATGCGAAAAGACGGCCTTTTTTGCGTTTTTATAGCTTATTTCCAGCCTGCGAGTTGACGCAGGCCTCCGTCAGCGATTCCAGAGCAAATTGACCTCCCAAATCATTTTGACTGTTATTCAAAAATACGTTGGATCTTACAAGCGGATCACAATGGTTGGATTGACGGGTTTTGCTCAAGGAGTTAGCTCAACGACGTAACGCCAAGGGCGGAGGATGCATGAAAATCAGAAACCCTTTTGGACCTGATCTTCAGGGAGACTGACCGGCAATGGACCGTTACCGATCCCGGCTTGCGGGACGGGCTCTGCCGACTGGTTGTCTGAGCCTGCAGAAATATTGGTCAGGGACACGATTTCTCAGGTGCGGCAACCAAACGGCTCCTGGGCACGCAGCGGGCCGGGAGGCTTTGTCGGTACACGGGAGTCGCTCTCTCTCCAGTTGAAACATATGCGGTACAAGGTGGTATTGATCAACTAACTACGGCCGGCATCAGGCAACCGTCTTCCTTTCAAGGGGGCATTGTGCAGCGATGACTCTATTTTTTGAAGGAAACAAACATATGACTCGCCGTGGATTCCTGAAAGTTTTTACGGCGGAGGTGTGTACGATTGCCGGCAGTTGTTGCTGGGCGCCTTCGGTGGTGGCCGGGACAACCGTACCGCCGTCGGTGAATCAGCAAGCCAGCCCCAATGGCAAATCGGGTAGCGTCTTTGATCAGGCGGAAAGACAAACGCGGCATATTCTTGCGGACATGCAGACCAATCTTCAAAAGCAACTGGCCGACCATCCGCAATCTTTTGCCCAATCCCTGCGGATGCATCTCATCGATGTCGCCATGTGGCCGCCGTTGGCGCCGCTGGTTCAGGATATCCTGACTTCGCTGGGGAATAGTGCAAAGGCCAGGGAACGGTTCGCCTTTCTCATGCCCATAGTGGAATGGATGAGCGAGCCTTTCCTGTTTCCAGTAGAGACCGGGGGAACGCCTGAAGAAAAGGCCAGGGAAGCGGACAGGCTGTTCAACCTCATGAGCAACTTGCGGAAACAGGGATTCACGACGAGTCTGGATAATGTGGGCGATGCTTCCCTTTCCCCGGAAGATGCCCTGGCCTATCAACAGTATTACGCAACGCTTATCCGTGCTTTCATCAAATCCGACACAAATGACGAGCTTTATATGTCCATAAAGCTATCCGCCCTTGTGCACGACCTAGATACAGCTTTGGGCAACGGGCCTGCTGCCGAAACCAAGCGCCAGGCAATATCGGAAGGGCTCGGCAGGCTTCTCGAACTGGCCGCCCAGGCACCGGACAAAGCCATTTTCCTGAGACTCGACATGGAGGAGTACTGCTACAAGAATCTTACCTTGCAGCTTTTCCGGGAGATCGTGGAGAACACCCCTTCTCTTGCCATAGGTCCAAAGGGCAATTTGCGCATCGGCATTGTTATCCAGGCATACTTGCGCGATTCGGCGGCGGACATTCGGGACATGGTCAACTGGGCGCGATCCCGCAACCTGCGGATTCCCATACGGCTCGTCAAGGGAGCCTATCTGGATTATGAGCGCACGACCGCCGCAGAAAAAGGATACCCAAGTCCCGTATGGGACAACAAACCCTCCACGGACGCCAACTATGAAGCTCTCAGCGCCTGTATGCTGCTCAATCTGGACACGGTGCTTCCTGCCTTTGCCACGCATAACATCAGAACACAGGCGCACGCCATCGCTCTGGCCGGATCATACGGTCTTGCCGACGAAATTGCTCAGATTCAAATGCTTTACGGCATGGGTGATCCCATCAAGCATGTGGTAGCGACCATGGGCTATCCCCTGCGTGAGTACATACCCGCCGGTTCGCTGGCCCGCGGGCTCAAGTACTCCGGACGGCGTTTCAAGGAACTGGCCAACAGCGACAACGCCCTGGCAAGAACCATGCGCGGCGACTTCAGCGAAGCGGACGGTTCAACTCCGGTATTCACAGGTGAACAGGATATAAAAGATTCGCACGACGTCGAGGCGTTCTTGAAGGATTCCTTGATGTCTGCAAGCTGAACCATCGGCCGGTTCACCCTGCCCGCGTTTCGGGGATTCGGCGTGCCTCATCCTGACGAAGATGCAGCCGTCATTTTTTTATGGCCACGGGTCTGTCCGATTTCCGAACAAGGGAGACGGAGTGATGCCTCAACCATCGATGGGACCACGGGGTGTCTTATCGCTACACAAGGAGCTGCAACAATGAACCAACCGCACACGATTGGCCGGACATGCATCTTACCCCGGTGGGGGTTGTCCAAAGCGCTTTGACAACTCCCAGCCTGGGAACGACAGAGGACAATCTCAAGCTTGAACCTTCGGCAGAAACCTTCAAAAAGCAGCACGAAGCAATCAAAACCAGCTTGAGCGAAATCCTGATATTTGAACCATGGCAACCGCTTTTGAAGGGGATAGAGGGCTTTTCCCATATTCTGGTGCTGTACTGGCCTCACCTTGTTCCCCCGGAACGACGAAAACTTGAAGAGGTCCATCCCATGGGAAGAAAGGACATGCCCCTGCAGGGTATTTTTGCCACCTGCAGCCCTGCCCGGCCCAACCCTATCCTGGTATCTGCCGTGGAACTGATCGAGAGGAACAGGGACTCATTGACCGTCAAAGGGCTCGAGGCCGTTGATCAGAGCCCGGTCATCGATATCAAACCCTACAATGTCAACTACATGAAAAAGGAGAACCTGCGTGCCCCGCAGTGGATGCAGCAACTCAATGCAGAGCTTGACTCCTGATCAGAGCTCTGATGCAAGCGATAAAAAAGGGCCGGGGAAGAATCCCCGGCCCTTTTTGGTGCCCCGCATGACGCCTTTGTTCTTCTGGAGAAGAGTGCGTCATGGAGTTCGTCTCTTCACCCCCATATCCCCAGAAAGCGAAGTCCGTCCCTGAAGAGAATCAGGGCGAAGCATACCATGATCATTCCCGGAAAACGTATCAGAAGGGTATAGGCCCGGCTCGAAAGAATGGACGATTTTGGAGATAAAAACATGGCTTTAAGAACGAAAATGGTCTTGTTTCGATAGTTATTAGTCACTATTTCGGTTGGTTATCTTGGTCCGACCCCGCTGATGACAGATTCGTGATGCTTCGTCAAACATCTGGATTGGAGAGACAGCGGAGAACCCAGTACCCACATGATGATGAATCCCAGGAAGGGATGTCAGGGGCTTCGTTGTCGTAATATGAATGGGGCAAATACTCAGCGTGAGATGAAGGAAGGATAAGCCCCAAGGGGTTGAGGTCTGCGGGTATGACTTCGATTGGCCTTTCTTATCCTTCTATTCGCCAGCACCGAGTAAACAGAAGTGGGACGGGAAAACCGTCACTGCTTTTCAGGGGTAGGGTCTACCCATTATCGCTGGCGCTCATTCATGCGTAATCAGCTACAGGGTCGATCACGACAAAAAATAGAACGGGAGCCACAGTCGTTCAGTACTGCGGCTCCCATTTTTTAACTCTCAAACTCAGAAGGATCAGAGGATACTTCTTCCTCGTCCTGGCCTGTGGCAGAAACGGGCGAAAGGGTGATTCTGTTGTCCTCATCCACTTCGATGGTGAACTCGGTGTTGATCGGAAAGTCTCCTTCGATGGCCTCCATCTTTTTCAACGTTATTTTGAGTCCGTTTTTCGTCAAACGAACCCGGCTGTTGCTCCTTTGATAGAGATTCCTATGAGTTCTCAGCTGGTTATCCTCCACAGAAAGTCGCATTAAATGCGCCCGGAGGTTCTGGAGGGATGCCAGTCCCAGCTTTTTCTTCGCTGTCTGGGCATCGGCTCCTTCTTCACAAAGTTGCCGCAACAGTGTCGGGTTGTACAACGACTCCATCACCTTTTTCTTGGGTTCATCTTTCTTTGCCATGATTCCTCCTGTATGTTATTGATATAAGAGGAATATCTTTACCAGTTTTGAGTTAGTGTAATACTGCACCAGTGCTTACAGTGACTTGCTCTGGAGGCGCGATATTTGCGCTCCTCCAGCCCGTTTTTGGTTTTGGGGCAGGATGGGTCAGGATTTTGGGATACGCGCAGGATTGGGGGTGTTCCGCGCGAATTCCACCCCCAGGACCGGAACCCCGGGGGTGGACAATTGGAAGGCGGAGAAGGTGGAGGAAAAAAAAGACCTGGCTCACCGGTCCTCGGGAAGACAAATCGTCAAGCATGGGCTGCCATCGTCATCAGGACCGACCATTCCAAGCACTTTCACTTTCTCTATGGTTCGGGGGTGCATCAGAAAGATCACGTCAAAAAATACGTGGGACCCATCCCAGCGAACAGATGCGGCAGCTTTGAGCATTTCCAGTACATCATGAAGTCTGCCACGGGTTGATTGCCCTTCGCCTTCAAGTCCAGCAGGTGGTTCAATATAACGGTGAAAGAGATTGTCCGAGATTGCGGCTGGTATCATAAAGCCGCTTTCCTGTGCTTCTTTGGAAATATCGATTAAAACCCCGTCAGCAAGTGCTTGTTTTCGAGTGTAAGAATAGATAAGTTCAAAATCATCAAAGCTCATAAGGACTCCTTCAAATTGAATTTTTATGGACCTTGAAGGGTATCCTCGGGCTTGAGCGTTGGTCACGCCAAATTGAAAAAATGAATATCCACTATGGACACAGTGAGGCTTGTGATGCATGCACTTAGAATTATTCTCGTCAGCATTTTTGTTACCTGTTTGGCGGCTGGGAGTATTGATGCAGAGGAATATGAATACATTATACAAGAATCACACAGAATTGAGTTGCCGGACACGACGGGGTGGGAATATTTGGGTGAGTTTGATGTTGATTATATTGATCAAATTCCAGGTAAAGAGACAGTATTGAAAGGCTATGCTCAAGGAGACATTCAAGTTGTTATTGCATACCTGAAGGGGAAAGAAGACCCTTGGAGTTTTTGGAATGGAAGAACAAGCACTCAGGAAACGTTTGACACTTATATCGATGCAAACAATGATAGGATTTTTGAAATGTATATACCAAATGGAGAAACAGATCTGGAGCCGGAGATGGATGCATGGGGATTTGATTAGGATAAAATGAATGCAAAGGACTTAACATGAATAAGCTCAATATACTTACAGCCAGTGTATATATTATTTTTTTGATGGCTTGCAGCGCTGATGCTAAGGAGCATAATGCCACTGGATTTATAGTCCCGGATTTAAGTGAGGCCCAAAAGGTCAATGACTTTATGCATGACAACGAATCATCCATTCCAGGAAAAGAAACCAAAGTCGAAATGTTCGACCTGGGACCAGTAGGTTACGTCTTTAGGCTAAGTGTTAAAGGTCATGTTTATGGCTACGGTATTGATACGGACAAGAACGAACCGATTGACTTCGAAATTGTAGATGTGGATGGTGACGGTGTTTTTGAAACAAAGTATGAAGCTGGTGAAGAGTACTCAATGCCACAGTGGATTAAAGAATAATCCAAACAGAAGAGGCTGATAATGAAATTTCTCAAGTTATTAGTTGTCAGTGTATTAGTAATTGCCAGCAGCGGACATGTATTTGCTCAAAGTCAGACGAGGCAAAACATTGAAGTATTAGAAGCTGCTGGTTGGACGATTTATGATACTGAGGAAAAAATTATAAACAGACCTCAAAAAACATGGAGATACAGAACATATAATTCTGTTCTTGTTGAAAAATATCTCAACTCTCCAATAGCTAGTTTATTTAGTAGTATTGATTTTCTACTGGACGGGAGTCTCTCAAACGACGAGATTAGTACATATTTTGTTTCTGATGACGGGTACGTTGGCTTGAACATTACGACTAAAGACTTGACAACAGGCATGGTAAATCCAGAAGGATCAAGACGCTATTTGGCTTACATTAAGGCAAATGATGACCAATTGGAATATTTAAAAAGGATATGTCCAGACAGGGAAAAATTTGGATGGACTGGAGATTAAGTTGTGCCATTGATGGTAGTTCGTTTCACACTATAGACAGAAACACGAGGATTGTAACATGAAAGAGTTTACGTCTTTATTGGCACCAGCTTTAATTGCTTTTTTTCTTTTATTGAAAGAGCTAAACGACAATCTTTCTAGTAGAGAATCCTCCAGCATCAAAAAGTACATTCCTCGCAGCGTGGGACTTGTTGCTGCTCTTTTAGTCTTTGCTGTTACTGCAATAAATATACTGTTTTATTTCATTGAACAGCCGTCAATTAAGTCATACGGTAATTTTGTGTCTGCTGGATTTGATGAACGCAAATCAAAGCCACATGAATGTGAATTCGTTCTTTCTTGGGATTTTTTAAAGGATAAAAAATTTGACAACGCAAGTATTTTTATCGGAACACTTGGTTCTGATGGAAATCTATACCCGGCGCATACTTTTAATACACCAATGGTCCCAAGATTCCAAGATTATTTTTTACGGATTAAAGCCAGTGAAGCAACGCAAGACATTGTTAGAATAATAATTTTCGCTGTTGACAATACCACAATCAGCCAAATGAATGAGCAAGAATATGGTGTCTGTTTTAAGCAAACATTGTATAAGTGGGATGAGTTTCTTCGCATATTTATCGAAAGTAACGTTGCAATAGAAGATTCATTTGTGAAAATATCTCCACGAGAACTTCTCAGTGAAAGATTTGGAATTCCCTACGATCAAACCAACGAAAATCATTTGGACTGAACGTTCAGAATGACTTTTTACGTATTGAATCAATTTAATACTTGAAAACATAAATGAGGAAGTTGTGATTATCAAAATACTAGCTACCGTAATATTCGTTACAGTAATTACAATTACACCTTGTTTCTCTGCTGAGGAACTCCCTCAAGTATGTATAGATGCAGAAAATACACAGTCTCTTACTAGTACAATATCACTTTTATCCCAGTGCCTCGACCAAGTGGAGGACTCTTCCCGCGCTTCCGATATTTACAGTGACAGAGGATTTGCATGGATAAACCTGGGGAATTTTGAGAAAGCTCAAAAGGATCTTTTACAAGCTATTGCTTCCAATGACGCCAACCATATGGCTTATAATAGGCTTGCCTGGCTTTACGCAACGTTTGAAGACAACTCAAGACGTAACGGAAATGAAGCTGTTAGGCTTTCTCTCATTGCGTTGTCGTTAGAACAAATTCCTTCATATTACGATACACTTGCAGCAGGATATGCCCAACTTGGGGATTTTGCTAAAGCTGTAGAATCAGAATTGCTGGCCCTTGAATTAGCCAAAAATCTTGGTAGACCTCAGAGTTCAATGGACTATTACCAATGGTACATTGAGCGGTACGAATCATCCAAGCCATTTGCTCCGTACAGACAATAATCTGGATGTGGAATGGCACTTGTAGCCGGGAACCGCTCAAAACGGCACACCAACTTTGGTCAACCATTTGGTGAACCGGGTGCCTCTAACACCTATCCAACATCCCTGAAAAGATGTTATATTCAATAATAAAAATCAAACAATTTCAAGGGATAAAGGCGAATTCTCTGGCATGGCATTCAAGAGGTCGTCAGTTCGATCCTGATCAGCTCCACCACTTAAACGCTTAGTATGCTTCACAAAAATCCCTTGAATGCCGAGTGAAAAAGCCGCCTTTTAGGCGGCTTTTTCCGTTTTCTAGCTTATTTCTAGCCTACGCGCCGGTCTTGTACCTCTTAGACAGATCCCTGAAGCCCGTGAATTCTTCCATGATTTCGAAATGTGAGTATCGTTCCGTCATCTTGGCCGTCTTGTGTCCTATGAGTTTTTGGGTTTGTTTGAGGGTCATCCCCGCATGAATCAAGTTGCTGCAGAAGGTATGACGAAGGTCATGGAAGTGCAGGTGATTCATGTCGGCTTCTTGCCGGATGGTATTCCAGGCTGATTTGATATCACCAAGAGGACGGCCGTCCGGTTGTTCGACGACATACCCATCAACGTTCTCAATGGCGATTTTCCGATATTTCGCCAGATATTTCCGTCGCTCGATCAGGGTCGCCCGTGTACGGGACATATCGAGCCGATGAGCCCGCCGGACCCCATTCTTATCCGTCCCTGAAAAAGGTGATGCATCCTTTGCGGCAAACAATGGCCATCGATTTGCATGGTTGAACCGGAATCGGTGGCCATTGAGGGTGCAAATGTGACTTCCAGGGCATGAACGTTTTCAAGAAAATCGAATTTCAGAACACGAATTTTTCCCGAGTCAAATTCCTCACCGGTTATCTGGTATTTTTGCCGGCCCCCTGCCTGTCTTTGGGAACGGTACTATCAG
>NZ_JBUDSQ010000092.1:0-8224 GCF_054921335.1 Desulfoplanes sp.
GGTGACCATGTCGAGGAGAGGATGTACAGGACCGGCGATATGGTGCGATGGACTGCAGAGGGCGAGCTCATTTTCCTGGGGCGTAATGACGATCAGGTCAAGATCCATGGCTACCGCATCGAGCTTGCGGAAATCGAACAGCAACTGGCTTTGTTCGAGCCGGTAACCATGTGCGCGGTGCGCGTGGTCGAGCGTGACCGGGATACATCGTTGTGCGCCTATTATACCCTTGCCGGGGAATCGTCTCCCGGTGATGCGGCGATTGCATCCACCGACATACGCGACTTTCTGGCCACGGTTCTTCCGGAATACATGATCCCGTCCTTGTATGTGCACCTGGAAAGCTTTCCCATGAATACGTCGGGCAAGATTGACCGCAATAACCTGCCCGATCCGGACACCACGGTGGTCAGCGATGCCTATGCCCCGCCCCGCAGCAGACTCGAGGAAGAGCTGTGCGGGCTCTGGCAGGAAATACTGGGCATGGAGAAGATCGGCATCAACGACGATTTTTTCAGCATAGGCGGCAATTCCATTCTGGCCATAAAGCTTTCCCACACAATGAGCGGGATTTTGGGACGAGAGGTGGCAGTGGCGGATATTTTCACAAACAGGACCATTGCTCAGTTTGCTCAGACCGATGATCAGGAGCCGGATGAAGCCGAAGGGGAGGTGATAGAATTATGAGCCTGGCAGCATTTTTCAGCGGACTGAAACAACGGGGTGTCGCCCTGTGGAACGAAAGCGGCAAATTAAAAGCCTTTCTGCCCAAAGGCATCACGCTGGACCCCGATGACAAGGCATTCATCGCCGCCAACAAAGGCGACATCCTGGCCGCGCTCACGGCAAACAATGTCACCACTCAGGCGGGTTTTACCGGCAGGACGATTTTCAAGGATTTGCATCCAGGCACCACATACCCTTTGTCATTTGCTCAGGAACGGTTGTGGTTCCTCGAGCAATTCCAAGGAGGCAGCAGCGCCTACCATATTCCCATGGCCTTTGATCTGGGGCCCGGGGCTGATCTGGAGGCTTTCAGCACAAGTATCACCGCCCTTGCCATGCGTCATGATGTGCTGCGCACGGTGTTTTGCAAAGATGACGACGGGAATGAGTATCAGTCTGTCCTGGATGTTCTGCCTGACCCCATACGGGAAGAACGGATTACGGAGAAAAGTCTCCCGGAAAAGTTTGTATCGTGCCTGAATCAGCCTTTCGATCTGATCAATCAGGGTCCTTTGAAGGTGTTCATCTTCATGACCGAAACAAGCAGATACGCCCTGATCATTGTGCACCATATAGCCTTTGACGGCTGGTCCATGGAGATTTTCCTCCGGGAACTCGAAATGTTCTATCTGCATTACAGGGATGCTGCAACGCTGAACCTGCCTGATACGGATATCCAATACAGGGATTTTGCCCTGTGGCAGAAAGCGTATCTTGCGGGAAGCGAACTTACGCGCCAGCTGGATTTCTGGAAAAACGAACTGCAGGGATTCAAAACCCTTGAATTTCCCACGGACAGATCCCGTCCGGCCCGAGTGGATTACCGGGGAGGGAGCATCTCTTTTACGCTGACGGAAGATCTCTCGACACAACTTCGGAACCTGGCCGCTCGCAAGAAGGTGACCCTGTTCACCCTGCTTGCGTCCACCTTCTCTATCCTGCTGCACAAATATACCGGTCAGAACAATCTCATTATCGGTACACCCACGGCCGGCAGAAATCAGAACCAGCTGGACAATGTGATCGGTTTTTTCGTCAACAGCATGGCCTTGAACATAGCATGGGAGGACGACCCGAGTTGTGACGCGCTTGTCGAACAGGTCAGCCGGACCCTTGCCAACACCCGGGAGTACCAGGATCTTCCCTTTGAAAAACTGGTGGACGCCCTTGACCTGGAGCAGGACCTGTCCCGCCATCCGATTTTTCAGATCATGTTCGGGGTTCAGAGTTTTGCAGACACCAGGGACAGCGTTTTTACGAGCCTTCCCCTTGATGCGTATTACCAGCCGGCCAAATTCGATCTGAGCCTGTTTGTGGATGAAAACGGCCCGGTCCTCAAAGGGGTTTTCAATTACGCTGTCTCGCTTTTCGACGCATCGACCATCGAACGGATCACATCCCACTATATCACTATTCTCGAGCAGGTGACATCCCACAGCGGTTGCAGGCTGGGGGAGATCGATATGCTTTCTCCCGCAGAATATGAGCAGATGGTGTATACGTGGAATGAAACCGGTGCGCCGTACCCATCCGATGCCACCATTGTTCAGCTTTTTGAGGAACAGGTTGCCAAAACACCCGACGCACCGGCGGTTCTTTTTCAGGATGAGACACTGACCTATGCCGAGCTGAACGAACGTGCCAATCAGCTGGCCCACACCATCAGGAGAGATTTTCGGGAATACATCGGAAGCGACATCCAAAGCGACACCCTGATAGGCATCTATATCGGACGTTGTGTGGACATGATCGTCGGAATTCTCGGTATCCTGAAAGCAGGGGGGGCGTATGTGCCCTTTGACTCGGACGATCCCCAGGAGCGCCTCAAATTCAAGATCAATAACTGCGGATGCAAAATGGTGCTCACCTCCTCCGACAGGCTGGAGGATCTGGTCTTTCTGGCGGAGACCGATACCCTGCCCATATCCCTGGATGCCTATGCCGGGGAGATAGACCTGGCACCTGTGAGCAACCCGAAACGTATCAACACGCCGGAGGATCTGGCCTATATCATCTATACGTCCGGTTCCACAGGCAGACCCAAGGGGGTGATGCTCGAAAACAGAAGCGTCATCAATTATGTGTACAATTTCAAGAACTCCACTGCACAAGGCAGAAAAGTCCAAGACCTGTCCAGCAGCCTGAGCTTCGATCTCACGGTGACGACCACCCTTGCGCCCCTGCTTACGGGAAACACCATTGCCATCTACCCGGGCAGCCTCAAAAATCTGGACGAGTACATAGATCATATCAGGAGGCACGGTGTCACGTTTCTCAAGACGGTTCCGAGTTTGCTCTACCTGCTCCTGCAGCGGGAACTGCCCGCAAGTCTCAAGGAGATATTTGTAGGCGGTGAAAAGCTGAGCAGAAACCTGTTGTCCAATATGGACGGTCTGACCATTTTTGACGAATACGGCCCCACCGAGGCCACTGTGGGAACGACCCTGTCGTGTATATTTCCCGACAATCAGAGCGGTATAGGCAGGCCGTATGCCAATTATCGGATCTATATTCTGGACGAAAATCTCAGGCCCGTTCCTGTGGGCGTGCCGGGCGAGATGTATATCGGTGGGGATAGTCTGGCCCGCGGATACTTCCGGCGTCCCGATCTGACCAGGGAGCGGTTCATCCCCAACCCCTTTGCCACCGACGAAGAACGGCAAAAGGGATGCAATCTGCGTATGTACAAGACCGGGGATATCGCCCGCCGGCTGCCGGACGGGAATATCGAATACCTGGGGCGCAACGACGATCAGGTGAAGATCAGCGGGTTCCGGGTGGAGCTTGGGGAAATCGAAAACAAGCTGGCCGCGTATTCCGGCATTGCCCAGTGCGTGGTCATCTGCCGCGAACATAACGGGATCAACTACCTCTGCGCCTATTTCACGGCTGATCGGAAAATACGGCCGAATGCCCTGGGCGATCATCTTGCCGGCCTGCTTCCCTATTATATGGTGCCCCGGTATTTCATCCAGCTTGCGGTCATGCCGCTTACGGTCAACGACAAGGTCGACCGCCGTGCTCTGCCCGAACCCGCTTTTACCGGGGATGCGGCAAACTACGCGCCTCCCCGCAGCGATACCGAGGATGCTTTGTGCCGATTGTGGCAGGAAGAGCTGGGCGTCCACAAGGTGGGCATCGGTGATGATTTTTTCAGGCTGGGGGGCAGCTCCATCCTGGCCATCAGGCTCTGCCACAAGATGACCAGAATGCTGGGACGAGAAATCCCGGTGGCCTCGCTGTTCGATCTGAAAACCATCAAGGCCGTCTCCGAGGGGATGGGCCGGTTCAAGCGTCTGGTGAAAATCGAGCCCTGCCCCAAAGATCACGCTGTTCTCTCCTTTGCCCAGGAGCGTCTGTATTTCATCGAGGAGTATGAAGGGGGGAGTACGGCCTACAATATCCCCATGCTGTACGAGCTTGCTGATGACATGGACATCCCGGCCCTGAAAAAGGGGATTGTCGACCTCGTGGACAGGCAGGAAGTGCTGCGGACCGTGTTTGTGAAAAGCGAGAAAGGGGACGTGTATCAGAAGGTGGGTTCTGCACCGCTGGAAATTGAGGATGTGGAACTGGCCGCAAAGGATCTTCAGGACCGGGTGGAACAGGCCATCAATACGGTGTTTGATCTCCATCATCAGTATCCTGTACGGGTTGTCTTCTATCATACCGAAACGAAGAACTACGTACTGATAAATGTCCACCATATCGCCTTTGACGGCTGGTCCACGGACATTTTTCTGCGCGAGCTGGATCAGTTGTATCGTCACCACAGGGACGGCAGCAGACTCTCATTGCCCGAGCTGGATATCCAGTACCGTGATTTTGCCGCCTGGCAGCGTGGCTTTCTTTCCGGGGACACCCTGCAGGCCGAGCTCGATTACTGGCAGGAAACCCTTAAGGGATACGAAACCTTTGCCTTTCCCACGGACAAGCCCCGGCCCGCTGCGGTTCAATATGACGGTGATTATTATACCATCCGGCTGGACCGTGAGCTTTCGGAAGAGCTGCGAACCGTGGTGCGCGATTACGGGACAACGGCGTACAGCCTGTTCTTGAGCGCGTTCTACATCCTTCTGCACACGTACAGCGGTGAGCATGACGTGCTCATCGGCACGCCCACGGCCAACCGCCATTACGCGCAACTGGAAAATCTTATCGGTTTTTTCGTGAATTCCACGGTTCTTCGGTGCCGGTTCACGCCGGATCTCGATATCCGGGGATTGATGGACAACACGGCCTCGTCCCTGTCCGATCTGCAACTGCATCAGGATCTGCCCTTTGAAAAACTCATCGACCTGCTTCAGGTGGAAAAAGATCCTTCCCGCCATCCCCTGTTTCAGATCATGTTCAGCCTGCAGAGTTTCGGCGAGGATGAAACATCGGGCACCCTCGACTATCTGACACCCGTGGACAGTTCCGAGCTGTACAAGATCGCCAAATTCGATCTCAGTCTTCTGATCAACGATGCCACAGATTCGATCTCCTGCGGTTTCAACTATGCAACCAGTCTGTTCGAGCGTCCCACCATCGTCCGGATGGCACGGCATTATCAGGAAATTCTGAAACTGATTGCACGGGGTGCCAACAAGCGCATCAGGGATATTGTTCTGCTTTCCCCCTCGGAGTACGACACGATCCTGCGGGACTGGAATGAGACAGGGGCTTTCTATCCCGCCCGTAGAACCATTGTCCAAATATTTGAAGACCAGGCTGCGGCAACCCCCGACGCTTGCGCCCTGGTCTTTGAACAGGAAACATTATCGTACCGTGAGCTGAACCGCCGGGCCAACCGGCTGGCGCACACCATCCGGCGCGATTATGCCGAATTTACAGGAGAGGAGATAGCGGGCGATACCCTGATCGGCATCTATATCGAGCGCAGCGTGCACATGATCGTGGGTATTCTGGGTATTCTGAAATCGGGCGCGGCCTATGTTCCCTTTGATCCGGCCGATCCCGGTGAACGGTTGCGTTTCAAGATCCGTGACTGCGCCTGCCGGATGATTCTCACCTCTTCAAATTGCATCAGCGACCTGGTTTTTCTGACCGACCAGGAAACCCTGCCCGTGGCCCTGGATGCCTACCAGGATGAAATCGCAAAGAGTCCCGCCGTAAACCCGGTTCCCGTGAACACCTCCAGGGATCTGGCCTACATCATCTACACCTCGGGCTCCACCGGAACTCCCAAAGGGGTCATGATCGAGCATTACGGGGTGGTGAATCTTGCCTTCTCCCACCGTAAAAGTTTCGGCATCACCGAAGGCTTTCGCATTCTGCAGTTTGCCCCGACCAGTTTTGATGCATCTGTTTCAACCCTGTTCTGCGCATTGTTGAATGGAGGCTGTCTGTGCCTGTGCAGCGAAGAGCTCAGAAAAGACGTGTACAAATTGGCCGGGTTCATTGCCGAGCAAAAAATCGACCTCATCGATATCCCCGCCAAACTGCTGGAGCTCATGCCCAGGGACGTGGATTTTCCCTGTTTGCAGCATATCATCACTGCCGGTGAGGTCTGCGACAAGCAGACCATGGATTACTGGAGTGAGAGGGCAGCGCTGGTCAACGCCTACGGCCCGACAGAGGCGACCGTATGCACCACAATGGGGGATCATGCGCCGTCAATAAGTAACCTGAATATCGGCACACCCATCAGCAACAAAAGGGTGTATGTTCTGGATGCCTCCATGCGTCCGGTTCCTGTGGGCGTGCCCGGGGAGCTGTATATCGGTGGTGACGGCCTGGCTCGCGGCTATCTGAACCGGGAGGAGACGACAGCCGAGCGTTTTGTGCCCGACCCGTTTCTGAGCGCGGACGGTTCCGATCATCTCGAGCAGAGGATGTACAAAAGCGGCGATATGGTGCGCTGGACAGCATATGGCGACCTTGTCTTCCTGGGTCGGGGTGACGACCAGGTTAAAATTCATGGGTATCGCATCGAGCTTGCGGAAATCGAGCAGAAATTGTCCCTGATCAAAGGAATACGAATGTGTGCCGTGAACGTGGTTGAGCGTGAACAGAACAGATCCCTGTGTGCCTATTACACCTTGTCCGGCGACGTATCCTCCGAGGGCTTACGACCTAAATCCGAAGACATCCGAACCCATCTGGCCACGGTTCTCCCGGAATACATGATCCCCGCCTATTACGTGGAATTGGAACACTTTCCCATGAACACCTCGGGCAAGATCGATCGCAAGAACCTGCCCGAGCCGGATGTTCGGAGCAGCGAAAGCGACTATACAGAGCCCGAAACAGACCTGCAGAAACAGCTCTGCGCCATTTTTGAAGAACTTCTCGGCGTGGACCGGGTGGGCATCACCGATGATTTCTTCAGAATGGGCGGGGATTCGATTCTCAGCATCCAGCTCAGCTCCCGTTTGAAAAATGCCGGGCTGGAATGCGCGGTCAAGGACCTTTTCAAGAATCCCACGGTGGCGAAGCTGGCAGAACACCTCAGTTCAGGCACAGAGAAAGAGGTTGCCGTCATAGCCGAACAGGGCATTTTGGAGGGTGCATTCGATCTGCTGCCCATTCAGGAATGGTTTTTCGACAAGGTGGCAAGCAGGGAATTTCCCGAGTACAATCACTGGAACCAGAGCTTCATGGTCAGGGTTCCCCTGCTCGATACGAACCGCCTCGAACAGGCAATCCTCGCCCTTGTTGCGCACCACGACATGCTCAGGACCACCTTTGAGGGCGGGAAACAGCGATACAACCGGGAAATCGTTATCCCGGACTTGAAGATACTGGACCGAAGCGGTCTGAGTGATGAAGAGGTTGTGGGGATACTCACCGGCTGGCAGAGCGGGTTTGACATCGAGCACGGCCCCTTGTGGCAGTTCGGGTATGTCACGGGCTATGATGACGGCAGCGCCGGAATCTATGTTGCCCTGCACCATCTGATCGTGGATGCGGTGAGCTGGAGGATTCTGCTCGAGGATATCAGACGTAGCTACGAGGGCACGACCTTAGGCGAAAAAACAAGCAGTTACCGCCAGTGGGCGGCAGCCATCAACGCATATCCTCAGCAGCACGAGGACGAAAAGGCGTATTGGAAAAACCTGATGGAATCCCTGCCCGATTACACATCGTGGGGGGAGAATCATGACCAACCCCTGCAGCGTGAAATACGGCTGAGCGAGGAAATCACCGGTCGGCTGCTCAAGGAGGCCAATGAGGCCTATTTTACCGGGATAAACGATCTGCTGCTGACGGCTTTTGCCTATGCGCTGCAAGCGTGGCAGGGCGCAGCCATTCAGGGCATCACCCTTGAAGGGCACGGCAGGGAAAACATCGATCCGTCTTTGGATCACAGTCACACCCTGGGCTGGTTCACCAATGTGTATCCGGTGCGCCTCAACCTGGGGGACGATCTGGGCCAGAGCATCATGAACATCAAACAGAGCCTGCGTCAGATCCCCGCCAAGGGAATCGGATGGGGGGCTTTTTGCCGTGCCCATGACCGGGGCGCGGGTGATTCATGCTTTCAGAGCGACAA
>NZ_JBUDSQ010000093.1:0-8187 GCF_054921335.1 Desulfoplanes sp.
GTCCCCAAAGGTGCGCAAGAGAATGAATGGCATGAAATCCACCAACTATTTTAGTCGGACTGCACGGGAACATGCTTATGGACCTTCCAAGTGCCTGGATCACGCCCGATAAAGAAGTCGAATGAATTGCTGCTGAAATCGGAAGGGCGGACCAGTGTGTCCGCCCGAAATGAACGATCTGTGTTTGCAGAATCGAAATGCCGTTTCTTGACCAGCCAGGGGCCGTGTCTATGCCCTTGATGGTCGACCCAGGCAACAAGGGCGGACACACAGGTCCCCGCCCCGAGATTTGGGTAATGTTGTTTATAGCTATTTATGCACGTACGCTTGTCTGCTGTGGGTCGGTTTCGCATCCATCCTCAAATTTGCCCTCTGGTAGCTCAACCCCGGACATGCTTTTTACCTGTGGTAAGATCTGACCGATCGGCCCACAGAAAATCGCATTTCTCAGCACAATGCTCAAAAACTGTAATTCAGCTTCAGTCTCAGCCCCCAGGAACTGCCCACCCTATATGCATCATCCTTGTGGGCGTTCTCCCTGTAAACCGTAATTTTCCTGCTGAACAGATACTCAGGCCCAAAAGTAACAACAAAATCTTCAAACGGCGTGATACTGACATAGGCACCAACAATCATATTGCGCACGTCAAGCCATCCTTTTTCCATCAGGGTGCTGTCATGAGCGAGTTTATACGTGTTTGTATCCCAGCTGAAGTTGGAATGCACCGCCCACATGGGATTGAAGACATAACGTAACTCTGTACGTGGAAACCCGACAGCGCACTTGAATCCTTCCGCAGCTGCCATGTTCCAGGTAACTCCCACGGCCGGAATAATCTTTGTATCAGGTTTGCTTGCGACAATAGCGATTCCGGCCCTTGCCTGTAACTGACGGGACCAGACATAGGTAGCTCCCCCTGAAAGGATACCTGAAAATGAGTTGCTCATCTCTTCTTCAAAGGATGAGCGCAGAGCTCCGAAAACAAAGTACCCCCATTGACGACTGAGCATGTCGTCATAATCAAAGCCAACGTACATGCTGTGAAGTTTGTCAAAGGGATCGTCTTGTTTGTTCCCCATGGTCAAATCATTCTTGTTTTCCCAAGTATAATTTGAAAATTGGTAACCAATGCGCAGATGAGAATATTTCAGACTCACTTCTCCGGAATGCACATCAAACTTCCCTTTGTCGTCATCAATATCCGACATGGCAAAATAGTTGGTATTCACGGTAATCTTCCAGTCATTTTTTACCGGTTTCTCTTGGGCCTCAACTGAAGGCGTCCCATAGAAGATGAACATACAACCTGCAAATATCAAAAATACTCTGATATGAAACATACGATCACACTCCTGTTTATCCAGTACCTGCAAGCTGGCACCTTTTGAGTCTATACCGAAGCAGCCATGCCGCGCTACAATGACATCTAATCTACGGACAGTCAGGACAATCAACCATATAGTATTCCGGCTCAATATTGAGTATCGAACACCAGTACCATTTCCAGATAGTTGCTATGGGTGCTGGTTTTTTATTGACATAATAAAAATTGATGTAGTGGGTTTTCAGCGTTGCATTGTATTGAAAATGACGAGCAATGGTTTCCAGATTTTCCGGAGTTGGAGAAAGCCCGTAACTGTCTTTAAAATCGTATTCCTGTTCCCAGAGCGCTTCCTGAACATCGGCTCCAGAGGAGGTATACCAAACGGCCATGTTTTCGATTTCTCCACTGGAGGTATCAAAATCGATGGTTCTGAAAGCCGGATTCTGTCCGAAGAGCGGAGAAAGAGCCGGGGAGATGATAAATGCCTCAAGGGCTCCGGAGCGCGTCCCTTCGGGAAACAGAAGCCGAAAATCGTCCATATGGGTATGCCCGGTAAAAATCGCGGCAACGGTCTCCGAATACATCCTGAGAATGCCTAGAAATCGCTCAGTGTAATCAGCCTTTATCTGAAGAGGGGGATTGCCGCAGCTGCCGTAACCATGCAGGTAACCAAATACGTCTATTCCGGGAGGAATGTGCGTGATAAGCCAGACCTTCCGGTTCTCGTTGCGGGCCTGCCTCAATGTCTGTTCAAACCAGTCCAGCTCTGCATACGCCGAACGGGTTGCATTTGAGCCTGCATAACGTGATGACATGAAGATAGTATTGAGCGAGACCAGTCTGATATGCCCTTCTCCCGGCACATCAAGGCTATAATGGCCGTGCTCCGAGTATTCAGTCATGAATGCAGACCGCAGATCATCATCCTTGATACAGATTTCAAATAAGGGCGCGGCCGAGTCGGCCAAAAACGCCCCTCCATCCTCCAGCAGGTAATCTCCGGCATACGAATCATTATTCCCCAAGGTGAAAAAAACAGGGACGTCAGGATATACCGAAGCCACTTTACTCATGACATAGGATACAGTTTTCAGCACAAACTTTTCCGTGCTGGCAGCATCCGTATTTCCTGTTATATCTGCATAAGTCTCATTGAATCCATGACCAAGGATATCTCCACAAAATATAACACATTCAGGCATAGATGTATTTTTACGCATTGCAGAAATCACTGAATCAAGCAGCGCGGGGTTTGTCTCATTGCCACCTACCGACAAGGGATATATAGTTTGTTGAAAAATACTGTCCCAATTTTCCCAGTTCTCCTGATCAAGCATTCTGGCAATAGTGGCATTGGAAAACGGATTAAAATGAATATCTGTTATCAAGACAGCATCAAGACTTGAATCTGTACCGAAAATTTTGCAGGATAGACAGAGTAATGACAGTATACTTATCAGTACCGCCAACAAAAATCTTCTTTTCATTTCTTATCCCCAATTTTGACAGTTGCGATACCCCCTGCAAGCCCATAACGAAGTTGTCTCCCGATGAGAACACAGCAACGGTTATCAAAAAAGCGCAATAATTACAATACAACCAACATTCAGACCGAGATAGCTCCAGGGACCTGTCGGCTGGCTTGCGGTGAGATTTGCAGATACTGCCGTGGGAGGGATGAGTACAGTACGGGTAACAGGTAACGTAACAACATTTCTCAAAATTTTACAAAATACTTCCTTTGGACGCAGAGAAGCTCAAACAACATTGAACTTGAAAGATCAGGCAAATTTTCGAGAACGCTATTGAGAGCGCAACAGAACCTGCTTTGGCTAATGGATTCGTAGAAGTGGCCCGACCCGATTCGCCAAACGCCCGACTCAAAAATACCGCCTCACCGCAAAAGGCAGCCAACTACACGAAAAAAACAAATACTTAATCCACCTGAGCGGGCATAAAGCCCCCTCCGGTTGTCCAGCTCCTGGGGTCCACTTTACTTTCGACCACCGGCATGCCTTCCCGGCAACACCATTCCTTCCTGCAACGTACCGCTATCGCTAGTGCTCAACGGGAGCTATCATCTCCCCCGGGAACGGCCTTGTTGTGAAGATTGCTGAGATCGCGATCCTGCCCGGGACGTTTTTTGTCCACCGGTATCGTTGCGCCTGCCCGAACGGGACGATCCTCCCTTTCCCTGCCCCGCACCTTTACCGGATCGGGGTTTTGGTTGTTGAGTCGATCGAGATTGTGATCGTGATCCCGGTTTTCTGCGTGCGCTTTTTGCCTTGCGGATTTTCGAACGTTTTTCCGCATCGGTTCTTTTGGCCACGATCTTCTTGATATCCTTGTCGGCTCTTTTTTCGCTGACCTGATCTTCAGGACGGAGCAGGACATAATCCGGTACCACGCTGTCCACAGTATATCCGGTAACCGATTCCACAGGAATTTTCTGCCCCAGCAGCTTTTCAATGGCATTCAGGTACTCCTTTTCCTCGCTGCCGACCATACACACGGCCAGCCCGGTTCCGCCCGCCCTTCCGGTACGCCCTATACGGTGGACATAATCCTCGGGGATACGCGGTATATCATAGTTGATCACATAGGGCAGGTCGGTGATATCCAGACCACGGGCAGCGACATCCGTTGCCACAAGCACACGGATGTCGCCGTTCCGGAAATCCCTGAGGGTCCGCGTTCTGAACGACTGACTCTTGTTCCCGTGCAATGCTGCCGCGCTGATTTTTTGTGCGGCCAGTCGCTCGGCAAGTTTGTTCGCCCCATGCTTTGTGCGGACAAAAACAAGTATTCGACTCCAGTTTCCCGTGGTAATCAGGTGAACCAGCAAGGGACGTTTTTCGGACTGATTAACCAGATGCACTTTCTGGACGACCCCTTCTGCGGCCGCAATCCGGGGGGTTATCTCAATATATTCGGGCTCGTGCAGCATGGTAGCCGCAAGGGTTCGGACCTGCCGGGTATAGGTTGCGGAAAAAAGCATGGTCCGGCGGTCTCCCGGAATATACTCCAGAATTTCAGCAATCTCCTCACTGAACCCCAGATCCAGCATTCTGTCCGCCTCATCAAATACCAGAAATTCTATGCCCGAGAGATCAAGATGTCTGTGCCCTGCAAGATCCCGCAACCGACCCGGAGTGGCCACCAGGATATCTATCCCCCGTTTGAGACGGTCTATCTGCGGATTGATCCGGATCCCGCCATAGACAACGGTGCACCGCAGGGAAACCCGACGGGCATAGGCCTTGATGCTCTCTCCTACCTGGAGGGCCAGTTCCCGTGTGGGAGTCAGGACAAGCGCCCGGGGATTCCGGCCATTGTGGGACTGACGACTCAGCATTTCCACCATGGGCAAGGCAAAGGCATCGGTTTTCCCCGTTCCGGTCTGGGCACGGGCAAAAACATCCTCCCCCGCAAGGATGCACGGGATAGCCCTGGTCTGAATGGGAGTCGGGGCGGTGTACCCCCTGCTTGCAAGGGCCTTGAGCAATTCGGCCCGGAGGCCAAGTTCTTTAAATGACATATGCCTTCCTCAATACTTTCTAAAATTGCAGGTTTAACAAAATCGGCAATCATCCGCGTCCAATGAGCGGCCTGAGCATCTCAGGGCTCACCTGGGTATGCCAATGACCGCTCATAAGGGCAACGCACCAGGCAATAAAAAAACAAGGACAATACCCAGAGGAATCCAGTAGGGAGATATCCTCGGCCCGGACATCACCCTGATATCCAACGCCTTTTCTGCGAAACAGACCGCCAAACAACGCATACACAGCATAGTTGGAAAACCGGCCCTTATCCCCATGGTTCCGGGAACACCAGCAGAAAATCCCTGGTAAAAAAAAAAGACAATCTGTCCGGGCTGGAACTGGAAACCGCGTATAACGAAAATCTCGCACCTTTTGACGAAAGCTCCATGCGTATGATCCTGATAGGGAGGAAACCCCCTATTTGAAAACCAGATGTCATTGCGTCGAGGCACGGCTCTCCCTCTTTTCTTCCCTACCCGATTAGGCTAGGTGAACCTTCGTTCGCAAGTCCCGTGTCCGTTGCCCTTCG
The DNA here is from genome assembly GCF_054921335.1 of Desulfoplanes sp. Taxonomy (NCBI): domain Bacteria; kingdom Pseudomonadati; phylum Thermodesulfobacteriota; class Desulfovibrionia; order Desulfovibrionales; family Desulfoplanaceae; genus Desulfoplanes; species Desulfoplanes sp. Next base: position 5,400 of record NZ_JBUDSQ010000093.1, read on the forward strand.
TCCTTGAGTTGGAGCTGTACATGAAGCTGAAATTTTTATTCCTGTCGTTGCTGATCATCCTTTTTTCTTCAGACCTGATCATGGCCGCCCCCCTCAGGCTGGGGCTGTTGCCGGTGCTGAACACCCTCCCCTTACAGGTGGCTGCCCATGAAAAAATATTTGAAAAATATGGGCTGGATGTGGAGCTGGTTCCCTTTTCCAGTGCCATGGAACGGGAAATGGCCATGCAGACCGGCGGGCTGGACGGTTTTTTCGGTGATTTTTTAAACGTCCTGCTCCTGGCCCAGAACAAGGTGCCCGTAAAGATGCTCACCCTGGCAGATCCGGACAAGCAATATCCCATGTTCGGGCTGGCCCTTTGTCCGGGCAGTGACCCTCACCCGCGTGTTCCGGAAAAAACCCTCGAGGTCGGCATGTCCAAGGCCACGGTCATCGATCTGATCATGAGCCGGATGCAGACCCTGCCCGAGTTTTCGCATACAACGCTCAAGCCTCTTGAAATCCGCAAGCTTCCCATCAGGTTCCAGATGCTCGTCTCCGGCAAGATCGATGCGGCCATTCTGCCTGAACCCCTGCTTTCCCTGGCCAGGCTCAAAGGCTGCCCTGTTGTGGTGACCGATACGCAGTTGGACCTGCCCATGACCGTCATTGCCGTGCATGAAAATCAGGCTGTTACATGTGACGGGTTCAAGGCTGCCTATGCCGAGGCCGTGCACAGGATCAATGCGCACCCTGAAGCGTACCGAGGACTCATGTCCTCCACATGCCGGGTTCCCAAACCCCTGCAAGCCGATTTTCCGGTGTTTACCTATCCGCCCACCCTGGATCTCCCCTCAAAACGTGAACTTGCATCCATCCAGCAATGGATGGTCGACCAGGGCATGCTGCGTGCCGTAATTCCCTATTCCTCCCTGGTGCCTTGATGCTTGCGGTCACGTCACTCTGCAAAACATATCCTGGAGGCCGCGAGGTGCTCCGGGATATCGATTTCACCCTTGCCGCCGACGAAACCATCGCCGTTGTCGGGCCGTCCGGGTGCGGAAAAAGTACGCTTTTGTACATGCTCTGCGGATTGACCGCTCCCGACACCGGCCGCATTCTGCTTGATGACCGCACCATCCAGAAGCCGGGGAAGGATATCGCCATCATCCTGCAGCAATACGGCCTGCATCCCTGGAAAACCGTTCTGGACAATGTGACCCTGGGACTCAAGATCCAGGGGGTAGCCAAAGCCGAACGTAACGAACGGGCCCGAAAACGTCTGGATGGCATGGGCCTCCTTGACCGCCAAAAGGAATTCCCGAACCGTTTGAGCGGCGGGGAACAGCAGCGGGTGGCCATTGCCCGGGCCTATGCCTCACGTCCCCGTCTTCTGCTCATGGACGAACCCTTTTCCGCCCTGGATGCCATGACCCGGGAGAAATTGCAGGCCCAGTTGCTCAAGGACCGTATCAAAACGCCCCTCCCCTATGTTCTGGTCACCCATTCCATTGAAGAGGCCGCGTATCTGGGAAGGACCATTCTCCTTTTGGCCGGCACCCCGGCCACCATCAAGGCCCGGTATGACAATCCCGGTTTCGGAGACCCCGACTTGCGAGAAACCGACCACTATTTCTCCCTGGTGCGAACAATCCGAAGGGGCATGGGGAGCTATTTTTAACATGTTCAAATCCCTCTTTTCCTATACGTGTGCGTTGCTTTTTCTATTCCTTCTCTGGAAGGGGCTGGCCACGGTACTCACCTCTGCGGTTCTGCCCCAGCCCGAGGCAGCCCTGCACGCCTTCTGGTCGGCCCTGTGGACCGAGACATTCTGGTCCAACATGGGGGCAAGCACGTACCGGGCCGGCGCGGGCATGGTTCTGGCCTGGATTCTAGGCTTTCCCCTGGGCGTGTATATGGGAGGCAGCAAACGTGTGGACACCCTGCTTTCTCCCCTGGTGTATCTCACCTATCCCATTCCCAAAATCGTGTTCCTGCCTGTCGTGCTTCTGATTCTCGGGCTGGGTGATCTGTCCAAAATCGCCATGATCACCCTGATCCTCTCCTTCCAGGTTCTGGTGACGACACGGGACGGGGTCAAACATCTTCCGGCCACATATATCGACTCCATCCGGGCCATGGGGGCTTCGGGAGCACAGATCATCCGGGAGGTCTACATCCCGGCCGCTCTTCCCGCCGGATTCACGGCCCTGCGTATCAATTCCGGCGTGAGTATCGCCGTGCTCTTTTTCGTGGAATCTTTTGCCACGTCCACAGGGCTCGGCTACATGATCATGGATGCATGGGGGAGGATGGACTACGAGGGGATGTTTGCAGGTATCTTCGGCATGTCCCTGCTGGGGGTCCTGCTTTTTGAAAGCGTGAACATGCTCGAACAAAGAATCTGCCGGTGGAAGGAACGCTAACTATTTTTTACTTCTGGGCAACTCATAGTCGACTGGAACCAATGAAAAAAGCAGCCTATACCGTTAAACAACATTGGGACGGCATTCTAAGATGGTTCAAATCGACTATCAACAACGGAATAGTGGAAGGCCTCAACAGTCTCGTCCAGGCAGCAAAAGCTAAAGCCCGTGGATACCGTTCAACTCGTAATCTCATCACCATGATTTACCTCCTCGGGGGCAAGCTCGAATTTCCCCCTACCCACACGAAACAGCGAGGAGCCTATTTTAAGGCAACATCTTCTATAGAAAGACGATGTAGCCCCCCTTTCGTAGTTCAGGGAAGGGCTGGGGGGAGGGTTTCAAACTGCTGGAAAAATTTACCGATAACGCAACCCGACCTA
>NZ_JBUDSQ010000094.1:0-8076 GCF_054921335.1 Desulfoplanes sp.
GACGTATGATCCGTGGATTCGCTGGGAACTCCGTCCGAAACCAAGGGCGAAGGGGAAACAGAAGATCCGGATACTATTGCAGAGGCGGCGGTTTGTAAGGAAGACGAGGATGCTGACGAGGCAGGTTGACTCCCAGCCATCTGAGCGGCTTTGCAATGTTTGTAGAAAATCGATATGGTATGAGAAGCCTGCCGTATCAAATTGACTGGTTGATGTTTCGCGGCAAGCTTTTCCATAAAGTGCTTCAAACTTGTCCGGTCTGATAGGTCATGCTGGTACTTATGACAAAAATCAAAATAATACCTCAGCCATTTGCGGTAGAAGGGCCTCACCCTCTCGGAGATGGACTCTTGAGCCAGGCATTTCTCAAAATGGTCTCGAATATCGTTTGGGATGTTGATCATAGCCTTTGAGCGCTAAAAAGATCTTGATAACATGCCAAATCCGGAGTTATCAGGTTAGAAATCACCTATATCCAAGCTTAAATTTTTGTCAACGGCAGGTTTTCTTGGAGTTATCAGGAAACGATATAATAACTTGTTATATGAAGATAAGGAACAAACATGAAAAACCAGATATTATTTATATTAATACCTTTCCTCCTATTATCAGGATGTGCGAGCAACGACCTTTCTCTCAGGCATGATGTCTCATTGTCTTTTGATTCAGAACGTATCGCATATGATGTGGTCGGCAAAGGAAAAACGACTTTGATTTTTATTCATGGCTGGAGTTGTGACGGACGTTACTGGCAGAAACAAATTCCTGTATTCGCAAAAGAGTATCAAGTGATCACAGTTGATTTGGCTGGTCATGGACATTCTTCACTAGATAGATCTGAGTTTTCAATGTTGTCTTTCGCCAAGGATGTGAAAGCAATTATTGATAAAGAAAATATTAATAGAGCTATTTTGGTCGGGCATTCAATGGGAGGTGGTGTAATTGCAGAAGCGGCCAGATTAATGCCAGAAAAAGTAGTTGGGATTGTAGCAATTGATACTTTGCATAATGTTGCAGAGCGTATTCCTCGAAGTGTAATTGACGAAATGGTCAAACCCTTTGAAGCAGATTTTAAAAGTGCCGCACAAAATTTTGTTTCACCAATGTTTCCGAAAGGTACTGATGAACAGCTGGTGAATTGGGTAAAAGAAGATATGTCTTCTGCCCCAAAGGAAATTGCTTTGAACGCCTTTCGCAACTACCTGGGGCAGTATGTAAGCGGAGAAGCTGCCATAGTATTTAACGATATCGCTATTCCTGTGGTCTCAATAAACGCCAGATTATGGCCGACAGCAGCTGAAGAAAACAGAAAGCATATAAAAAACTATCAACTTTTTTATATTGAAGAAACTGGTCACTTTCCAATGCTGGAAAAGCCCGAAGAATTTAATATGCTGTTGGAAAAAACCCTTAACTCTATAGAATCAGAAAGCAATAAAAACATATAACCAAAAAATCCAGCGGACGCAAAAAGCCGCGCCGCTGATGCGGCGCGAACAAGTTATTCGACCAGACAACCCAGCCTTCGGCTGGGCTGCTGCCTTGCCGCCGCTAAACGAAAAATGCTTTGCATTTTCCAGTCCGCGGCGTCCGCGGTTGCAGGTCAATTCCGCCGTTAGTGGGAAAAGGAGTATTGCATGCACATAGGGATCATTGGCGGAATTGGCCCAGCTGCGACCGAGTTCTATTACCGGAATCTGGTCAGGCAGGCCGACCGTACTGGTGCGGGAAAGCTTGACCTGACGATCGTCCACGCACAGATGTCAGAGTTGGTGGAGAATCTCAAGGCTGGCTCTACTCAGTCTCAGGCTCAGATTTATCTTGAGTTAACCAACCGGTTGAGGGCCGCAGGTGCGGAAATAGTCGGGTTGGCGTCCGTTGCGGGGCACTTTTGTGAGGACGAGTTTTCCGAGATTTCGTCGTTACCTATCGTAAGTATGATCGGCCAAGTAGACCGTTGTCTGGCGGAGCAGGGTCTTGAGAGAGTCGGGATACTTGGCAATAGGGTTACTATGGAGTCCCGCCTTTTTGGTGGTGTATCTGCGGCTGAACTAGTCGTACCTGAGGGCGATGACCTTGAGCTCGTAAATGAGTTGTACATGAATATGGCAACTCGAGGCGAGGCGACTGACTTTGAAAGTGACTCTCTTATTAAGATTGGAGCGCGCCTTTGCTCAGAGCAAGGCGCGCAGGCAGTACTGCTTGCGGGAACGGATTTGTTCTTAGCGTTTGGGGACGGCGATTGCGGGTATAAGGTGATAGATAGTGGCCTTGTCCATATTGACGCATTGGTGCGCCAGATCTAATAGATTGCCACTAACCAATCGCTCAAGTTCGTTCCCGGCCTTGCGGCCGTCCACCGGACGGCCCTGTCGGGCCGCCGCTTAGCTATTCGTTGAACACAACCGCTTCGCGGAAAGGAGTGTCAGTCAAGCATCTTAGGCATTGATGGGCCAGTCGACCGTTACCATATAATATCCCTTTATATTTAACCTGTGTTATTCCATCATTCTCCTGATTATCACCCATAATTCAGGAGGTCAAAATGACACCTGATTTTTGCGTTGAGCTTTGCCTTTCGACTTTTTGCAGTTGCGTCTGTCAGGATAGTTGTCGTGCTGTTGAAAAATAAATTGATCCGCGATCTTATAATGCGGTGCATTCCCGGGTTGGAGATTCCTGTTTATGTTTTACCAAAAAAGTAGAGGGAATGATGGCATCCAATAAGGCTGTGAATAAGAGATACGAGTGGCTTGATCAGTTCAGGGGACTTGTAGTGCTGTTCTTGATTTTGTCTTGCATAACATGGGAACTGTCCGGGAACTGGTCGGGTGATGATCCGATACTGGGCCCGACATTTTTAAACCATGGCTTTTGTTACTATGACGGAGATCCCGCCATCATAACAATAATTGATATCGGTCAGCAGGTATTTATGTTTGTGCTTGGCTTTGTAGGCTATATTTCATTTCGAAAACGACTTGAAAACATTAGTACAATAGCTGCATGGAGGCATGGACTTGTCAGGGTTGGATTATTGTACCTTCTGGCAATGATTGATGATGGAGTTCTTGAATTTATTTTGAACAAATCCTTTTCAATTCAGGATGTTCTTTATGCCGGGACATTTGCAAACCTTGCCATAGGTTCGTTCGCGGCATATTTCAGTCTGTATATAATAAAAAATGCTGAAAAGAGAATGGTATTAGCATTAATAATTATGACAATACATTCTTTTTTATATGCAAATTCCAATATAATTCATTATAGCTCCGGGGTCGAGTCAATTTTTCCATTCAATGCAATTAACCATGGGGCTATAGCTATTATAGGAACATGTTTCGGCCAATGGTACAAGGCATATGAACATAATCCGGACGCCGCTTTTAAAGCCCGGATTCTACCGGTATCCACTTTTTTTCTTGTGGCATGTTACCTGCTTGACTGGCTCCAGCCGGCAGAGCATCATGATGTAACAACCGCTTTGGCTTTAATGGCAGTCGGCAGGGCCGGTTTCATGATTGCACTTTTTTACGGGCTTGAGCGGATTGGATTCAAAATTCCACTGCTGAGTGAGTTTGGAAAGAATATGCTTCTAATGTTTGTACTCACTCCGATTCTCCAAGTTTACATTAATATTTATTCCAAGAATTTTCTTTCATCACATCCTGTCACGACCCTGCTGCTTATAGGAATATTTCCTGTATTGTTGCTGGCCGGACTTGCTGTATTTCTTGACAGAAAAAATATGGTATTGAAAATTTAGCAAAGAAGTTCAGGCGCACCTTATACACACACTGTCAGTTCCGGGACTTGAGCTCTTCAGTCCGTAGATCCTTTTTGAGTATTTTACCCACAGTCGACGTGGGGAGGTCATCAAGAATTTCCACCTCTGCAGGCCACTTGTACATTGCAAGCTTATCTTTGCAGTAATCAAAGAATTCCTCCCCTGTCGCGTTTTCCCCGGCATTGAGACTCACGAACATCTTGATGTTCTCTCCTCGTTTCTCATCAGGAACGCCAATTGCCGCGCACTTGGCCACCTTGGGATTCTGGTAGAAGACCTCTTCAATCTCGCGCGGGTATATGTTGTAGCCGCTGGAGATAATAAGGTCCTTCTTCCTGTCCACGACAAAGAAGTATCCGTCTTCGTCCATGTAAGCGATATCCCCGGAATGGAGCCAACCGTCCGTTATCGATTTCGCTGTTTCATCCGGTTTGTTCAGGTAACCCTTTGTGACTTGGGGTCCCCTTATGAGCATCTCTCCGGGCTCGCCCACGGGCACATCATTCTTGCCTGTCTCAAGGTCAACAATCCGTATTTCCGTATCAGGATACGGGAGGCCTATGCTTCCCGGTTTTATCAGCCCTCCGTACGGATTCAGGTGTGTCTGCGGAGATGTCTCTGTCATGCCGAAACCCTCGTTAATATCAACACCTGTAAGCTCCCTGAAGCGGTTGAGCACCTCCACAGGCAGGGAGGACCCTCCTGACGTAATGAGCTTGAAACAGGTCATGTCCGTCATTTTCAAGTCAGGGTGCTCAAGCATCCCGATGTACATTGTCGGAACACACGGTGAGATTGTAGGCCTGTATTTTCGTATGGCCTCAAGGAGCGCTTCTGGCTGCGGTTTTGGCACGAGCACGTCAGTCCATCCCATGTACATTGGCAGGTTCATGGCCGCAGACATTCCCAGCACATGAAATATCGGAGGCGCAGCAAGGGCGATTTCCTGTCCGCGATCAGTCCTGAACCAGTGCGCGTACATCTGCACCATGCATCCCAGATTCCTGTGTGTGAGCATGGCCCCCTTTGACAGTCCTGTTGTTCCTCCTGTGTACTGGTACACCGCAATATCATCAAAAGCAGACTCTACACGAGGTGAAGCAGGGTCATTGTTTTTTATGCATTCCTTCCATTTATATACGTCCTTTGCCTGTTTAACATCAGCGGCAAGTCCCTTCTTCTTTCCCAGAAGTGGGAAAAGCAGGCTCTTGGGAAAGGGGAGGTAGTCCCCCATTGACGTGTACACGATCTGCCGTATCTTTGTCTTCTTCCTAAGGTCTATCATCCTGTTGGTAAGCAGATCCAGGCTAACAAGGACTTTCGCACCTGAATCATTGAACTGGTGCTCAAGCTCCCTGTCAGAATAGAGCGGGTTGTTCATGACCACTATGCCGCCGATCTTCAATATAGCGTAGTATGCTGCAACACACGGGATCGTGTTCGGCAGAAGGATTGCAACCGCGTCTTTTTTACGCACGCCGAATTCGTATAGACACGCTGCAAACCGGTTGACCGTGTCCATAAGTTCCGTGTATGTAACAGTATATCCTTGGAAAATAAGAGCTGTATTATCCGGAAACTCCTTTGCCGAATTTTCCAGCATATCATGGAGACATATTTCCTTATACTCAATATTCACGGGACAGTTATGTGTATAGGAATTAAGCCATGGCTTGCTGCCATATGTGATTTGACTGGACATATACCCCTCCCCATGTGAATGTAAAATATTACACACGTACTATTATCAGTTCCAAACGCAACTGCAAAAAGTCGAAAGGCAAAGCTCAGCGCAAAAACTGGGCTTTGCAACTATTTGATTTTACCTAAAATCTTTAACCTGAAACTTAACACTGCCTGCAAAAATATGTTTTTTGCAGGCGCATCAGTTTCGGATAATTAAAAAAAAGCGTCAAGAACTAATCAGCGTCCAGCAAACTCATACAATTGATAAGAAATCGTTTTTCAGTCAATATGGATGCCCGCCCTCTGGTATTGGTCCGGAATAGCGATCTTATGGTTTGAAGGTAGTTGATTGAGTGTTTATAGGTCAAGAAGAAGAGCAAGGCGTCTGCAGGGCGCGGCGGCATAGAAAATGGACCGCCTCTAAGGAAGGGACAGAAACCGGGACAGGCAAACGACAGAAACCGGGACAGGCAAACTATGCTCCTCTTTTCGGCATAGGGAAAAAACCGACTTATTACTCTCTCAATTGAAATGCATTCGTGCAACAAGTTCCCTGAATGCCTGCATCGTCTTGTTGGAAAATGGCTATATTCAAGAGGTTGGAGCGCTCTGTCGCTGTATAGACGAATTTAACCAAGATATTTTCTTTTTAGGATCGCCCCTAGGTGAGTCCGGTCCAAGTGAACAACAAAAGCGTCTTGTTCAAGAATTTTTCCAGGAGGAGTTCGATAAAATCGAAAGCCCATTTCTTTCAACGCAGCAGCGAAATAGGGTGCCGCGGCAGAAAGTATTGGCAGGTATTGCACGGGTATCCGGGCAGCCCACGAATCCAAGTGACTCACAGGAGATGCAAAGAACAATACACAATGTATTTTCAGGATATTTCCATGGAGCCTATGTTCACATAATGGAGTCCTACGGAGGAAGTCTAGGAAACACGAAATACCATATCCAAGGACTTTCTAATACAGTCCGAATCCCAGAATGGACCAATACGCTATTGTATTATGTATACCATACGATGATTGCGGTAGAAATAGTCGCTAAAAGGTGTGATGATAAAGATTCAGTGAATAAGATTCGATCAGCAAGATTTTCGTTAGAGTCAACTACGGGGGTTGGGATGGATGATCCGAATGAAATGCTCAAGAAGATGAAGAAAGCGTAGCCGGGCTATTCAGTCCAATTCAGCTTACATCCTTTAATAAGAGCAATAGGGAAAGACACTTTGCTCCTCCATATTTTTCAGCTACATAACCATGTACCAATCCCCCCAGCTCCCTTCCCCCCGGAGATCGCATGAGCCGCATCCCCCATTTCCTCAAATCAGATACGTCCACCATCTATCACGTCATGTCCCGAACGGCCCTGGACGGATATCCCCTCGCGGATGTCGGTAAAGAAGTACTCCTCGGATTGATCAAAAAAATCCAGCAGGTTTTATGTCGTTGGGGTTCTCGGCTTTGCGCTCATGGGGAATCATTTCCATCTTGCAGTCCGTATGCATTCAACCTCCGGTATTCCCGACGATGAAATCCGCAAACACATGGAGGCCTGATATAATGACGGGAGATTCATCACCCCCACAGCCATTGCCCGCCACAAGAAAATGCTCACATCTGCCGATCAAATCCAGACCGGAAGCCGGGATGCCCTGCTCTGCATAGATTTCGGAAAAAATATAATAAGGCAAACAGAGGCCAGACAGGCCTATTCTTGCTTTATTCTAGATTCTAGATTCTAGAATATGAAATACTCATGAATTTACTTCCTCAAGACGTTTTCATGATGCTGAAGCTTGCTTTGTCAGCCCCTGTCGACTGGACCTACGACAAGGTTGCGTATGAACTCGGCCTGAGTCCATCCATGGCCTATAATGCGATCAAGCGAGCCACCCAGGCTCGATTGTTCGATAGACAGCGTAAACGACCACGTCGTAAGGCACTGGAGGAATTTCTCGTTCACGGCGTGAAATACGCATACCCTCCCGACATCGGAACCATGACCAGAGGTATTCCCACTGCGTTTGCGTCTCCAATGCTCCGAAACGAATTCGCCCACACGGGTCAGAAAGCCGACATTTATGTCTGGGCACACCCCAATGGACACCAACGAGGGATCGAACTATCGCCGCTCTACAAGTCGGTGCCGGACATAGCTGGACGCGACGAAAAACTCTACTCGGCCCTGGGTCTGCTCGACGCCATCCGCATTGGCCGGGCTCGGGAACGCACCCTTGCCGAAAAACTGCTGCTGGAGATGCTGAGCAATGCGACGACATAAGTATCAATGCATTGAAAGGGTGATCAAGGTCGCTGCTTTGTTGGAAGAGTTGGCTGACGAGGTTGTGTTCGTTGGTGGCTCTGCTGCTGGTCTGCTCATTAACGATCCTGCAATCCCTACTATCCGCCCGCCCCTTGATATAGACGTCATCGTGGAAATCGCTACACGCGGCGATTATTATCGCCTTCAGCAACGGCTCAGGGAGAAAGGTTTCAGTGAAGCTATGGGCGAGACCGTTCTATGCCGCTTCCGGCATGGCCCCATAGAAAATTTGGGACAGGCAAACAATACCCCTCGGTCAGCTCTCTCCAGCACTCCAA
>NZ_JBUDSQ010000095.1:0-7986 GCF_054921335.1 Desulfoplanes sp.
CTGTTTAGAATCCGGCAAGAAGCGACTGGAGATCGGGATCGGGAAGCAGCGATTCGAGAGCCTTCACCACATCCTGATCATACAGGTCTGGCCGCTCCTTCAAGATGGCCAGGGCCTGATCCGGGGCCAAGGCTGCCCGGTACGACCTGGGTTTGATCAGGGCGCAGAAGGTATTCAGCACGCAGAGCATACGTGCCAGGGGAGAAATTTCTTCCCCGACCAGTCCCTTTGGGTATCCGCTCCCGTCCAGGAATTCATTGCACTGGATGATGGTCTCGCGGACCGGGAGTTCAAAATCAATGTCGTCGAGCATCTCCGCTGCAAATTGTACATGCTGCTCCACGGCCCTCCGTTCCTCGTCAGACAGCTTGCCGGGTTTGGTCAAAAGTTTCCTGTCCACAAAGAGTTTGCCTATTTGTGAAAGGGTCGCTGCAATCTCCAGAGTTTTGCGGTCGTTGGCGGCCATCTCCACGGTGTCACCCAGTCTTGCGGCCAATGTCTTAAGCATCTGGGAATGTCCCGCAAGATACGGATCGCTCATTTCAACCGCCTTGACCAGCGCCGAGATGGTCTGGTTGACGAGCTTCTCGGCTTTTTTCTCGTGTTCGGCTTCAATGGTCACATCTCTATAGACACACAGAATACCTCTTCGCTCGTCATGCTCGTCCCGGAACGGCACTTTGTTGATCTGGAAGATATGCTTCCGGGATTGGATGAAAACGGTTTCCCGGCACCCGATGACCGTGTTCTGAGCCATGGCTTCGTTGTCGGACTTTTTAAGTCTTCTTCCCGTATCGAAACCGAACAGCTCCCCGTCGTCCAGAGTGAGGATCTCGTGGATTTCCTTGCCCAGGGCGGACGCAAAGGTCTTATTGACATAGGTGTACCTCCCCCCATTGTCTTTGAGCCCGATGAGTTCGGGGACCGTTGCATTGATCGAGTCGAGAAAGTGTTTCTGGCGTGCGTTCTCGTCGGCCAGGGCTTTAAACTCTAGAGCGATCGACCGGCGTTCCCGTTCCATGATTGTCCACCAGACGAGGACTAAGGCCAGACAAGCAATCAGGGTCATGAGAACGGAGATAACGATTTCCCGGAGCATGCTGCCGCGCAGGTCTTTGGTGGCCACGCTTTCATCGATTTCTTCCACCACCCATATATCGAGTTGGGGGATTTTTTGACCAAGGGCATACACCCTGTTGTTTCCTCGCAATGATGTTCCCAAACGGATACTCATGTTCTGTTTCGTCATGAGCCCCTCTTTGGTTTCCAGCGTCCTGAATCCCTGGGCAAGCCAGGGAACGACCTCGCGGAACCCTTTTCCTTTTTGTTCGATCAAAAGAGTGTGCTCCCCCTGGTCGCGTCCCGGCCCCAGAGAGAGGATATCGTTCAGGTTCGTGGTGGCATTGATGGTGAGTATGGTCACGGCAACCGTCCTGATGGGATCGGATTGATCTGGCGAAAACACGGGGAGGTAAAGGTCCATCAGCAAGCCCTGATCGCTTTTCCGAAGGGGGGAGAATACGGCCTGACCCAGTTGGATCGTCTGTGCGATGAGCATTTTTTGGCTCTTTGACAGGGGCTGGTTGGTACGGGGGGCGTTGATGAACGGGGTTTCTTTGTGATTGACCACCCGTGCCGCCACAAAGCCGGAGAAGCCTGCGAATTCCTCGACCATCAGCTGTATGAGAGGCTGCCTGGAAAGAATTTCGGATATGGGGCCATCTTTATCGTGCGCTCGTTCCGGCAGGATCAATGCGGAGACGTCGCCGGCAAATTCGTCCACAGTGGTGCAGTACATGCGAAACATATCCGCTTCTGTGAGTCGTTTGCCCTGGTCGATGAGCGTTTCGATCCATGTGGAAATGGTGACCGTATGGCTGGTAGCCAATGTTTGCAGCTGGTTTTCTATCTGGCTGGACAGGGTCTTCTTTTTGGAATCAAGGCTCCAGTACAGGTAGACTCCCGAACCCGCTACGATCAGGACAATGAGTGCGATGCACAGGAGAATGCTCTTGTTTCTGAAGCGCACGGGGCAGGAGATAGTCCCGGTTTCTTCGGAGAACGTACAGGTGTTTTCCATGATTTTCACTCACCTTGTCGGGGTTGAATGTGGATGGATATGAAGCCACAGACCCGTTTCATTGAAAGAGTATTGGGGGCGGTAATGCTTGTAGACTCGATCCTCGAGCAGAAGGTCCGTCATGTTGTCGAGCACGTAGTTTGTCTTGGCGATGGTCAGCGTGAGGATCGCGTGGGTGATGTTTCTGATGGTGTCTTTAAGCACCACGATGCGCATGGTTGCAGGATCGAAGCCCATTTGTTTCAGCGCGAAATATTTGGTGATGGCGTAATCCTCACAGTCGCCGGATCTGGTGATGAACTCGAGGGGTGAAGCCCAATGGTCCCGTTTGCCGTATACGTCTTCATCGAGGATGTAGGGCCATTGGTTGAAAAATGCATTTACATCCTTTGCCTGTTTTAGGCGGGATTCATGAACAATATGTTTTTCGAGTTTTTTCCATCGGATCGATGCGGCCGGACAATCGGGAGACCCCGGTGTGCATGTTGAAAAAAAGGTGAATTCTTTTTTCCCGATGAGCATGATGTCCTTCCATCGTCCAAGGATGGAAAGATTGCCCCGCAAGTCCTTGAACCCGAACAGATCCCTTGCATGGACATTGCCGTGAACAGTGGACGCGACAAAGATCCATGCAAGGGTTATTGCAATGAAGGCCACCCTTTCACGGACAGCGCGAAGTCTCGATCCGTTACCGTTCTCGTAAGGCATTCTGCTTTGCTTTGAGGATGGGTTTGAGCAGATAATCGAGGACCGACTTATGACCGGTCAGGATATCCACGGTGGCTGTCATGCCGGGAATGATGGGCAACTTGTCCCCCCGGTAGACAATGGCGTTGCTCTCTGTTCTGAGCTTGACCTTGTAGAAGCTTTCTTCCTTGGCGTTCTGGATGGTGTCCGCGCTGATCTGCTCCACCTTGGCCGGAAGTCCTCCGTATATGGAGAAATCATACGCTGAAATTTTGACCATGGCCTTCTGGCCCGGGTGGAGAAAGGCGATATCTGCCGGGCGGATGTTGGCTTCCACGAGCAATGTGTCGTCAAGAGGCACAATCTCCATGATCGGTTCTCCCGGCCGGATCACCCCGCCTTGGGTGCTGATGATGATCTGTTTGATGGTCCCCCGGACCGGTGACCTGACTTCGGTTCGGGTGACCCGGTCCCTCCCCGCGGAAAGTGTCTCGATCAGAGAACGCAGTTCGACTCTGCGACGGTTGATCTCGTCCTGGGCCGCTGAAGCGAATTCCGCTTTTTTGCCGGCGATTCTTTGTTTGGCTTCGGCCGCAGCCTCTCTGACTCTGGGGATGGAGCTGGAAAGACTCTTTATCTCACCCTCCAGGGAAAGTACGTCCCGCTCAAGGCTCAGGTAGTCCACCTTGGGATAGAGATTCTTTTGCATCAGGGGCTTGGCGATGTCCCGTTGTTCTCTGGCTATCTTGAGGCTTTGAGCCAGCTGCTGCTTGCGGTCGGTCATCTCTTTGATTTCCTGACGTTTTTGCCGATATTGCGAGTCCAGGACCCTGATCTCGGTGTCCAGTTGTTTTGTTTTGGTTGCGTAGATGGCTTTCTGGTCCTCGATGAGTTGGGTGTCGGTGATCTCTTCGGGAAAAACGATGGGCCCGCCCTCTATCTCGGCCTGGAGTCTGGCAACGGCTGCCTTGTGTTCCATGGCCTTTGCCTCGGCGTCCCTGAACATGGACGCGGCCATCTCATTACTGATGCGTACGAGGATGTCTCCCTTGTTCACGATCTGGTTCTCGTTGACCAAAATATTTTCGAGAATGCCTCCCTCGAGGTTTTGGATGACCTGAATCCGTTGTGAAGGGATGACCTGGCCCGTACCTCGGGTCACCTCGTCCAGGACTGCAAAATGGGCCCATGCGACAAAGGCTGCAAATAAAATGGCGATGAGTGCGGAAAGAACATAGGCCAACCCGTGGCCACGGTTGAAAAAGGCGGCATCCACGTCGTTCATGTACGGGATGTCCTGCTGGCGGGTGCGTGCGGACATGATGTGATCCTGATTCAGGTGATTGCAATGTGGTTATTTTTTCTTGAGCAGTTCGACGACCTTGTTCTTGGGACCATCGGCAATGACCTGGCCGTCGTCCAGAACGATGAGTCTGTCCACAAGGTCGAGCATACTCATTCTGTGGGTGAACAGGATCAGGGTCTTGGCGGCCAGGATTTTTTTCAGACGTTTGCGCAGAAGGGCTTCACCCCCGTTGTCCATGGAACTGCTCGGCTCGTCCATGATGACGATGTCCGGATCAAAGAGCAGTGCCCTGGCTATGGCGATGGACTGGCGTTGCCCGCCTGAGAGGTACTGCCCCCGTTCACCCACCTGTAACTGGAACCCGGCCGGAGACACCCGAATGAATTCCAGGGCTCCCGAGGTTGCGGCCGCCTTGAGAATGGCCTGGTCATCCACCCACGGCGCGCCAAAGGCGATATTGTCCCTGACCGAGCCGTAGAACAGATAGACGTCCTGGGGTACGTAACCGATTTTGCGTCGGAGTCCGTTGGTATCCAGCTGGCGGATGTCCACGCCGCCGATTTCCACATTGCCCTCTGAGGGATGATACATGCCCAGACACAGCCGGGCAATGGTCGTTTTGCCCGAGCCCATCTTGCCGATGACGGCCACTTTTTCTCCCGGGCGGATGGAGAAGCTTGACCTGTTCAGGGAGCGGGTTTGAGTGTTCGGGTACTGGAAGGTGACTTCCTTGAATGTGATGGACGGTTCGAGGTCCTTGTGCTCGATACGGTCTTCCTGCTCGGATCGTTCGCTGGGTGTTTGCATGATCAGATCCAGGGACTTGAGGGCCACTCGTGATTGCTGGAACCTCGTCAGCAGCGCTGCCAGTGCACCAAGCGGAGCCATGGAACGTCCGACAAGAATGTTGCAGGCGATGAGCCCGCCCATGGTCAGCTCCCCGGCCGTGATCAGATAGACGCCCCAGATGATCACACACATGCTCACCAGCTGGGCCATGACCGTGGAAAAGGTGATGGAAAAATGGGCCAGCGACTTGGAACGTGCCGATGTGGCGGCGTTGGCACCGACCATTTTTTCCCATTTGGCCTGCAATTCCCCCTCGGCGATATTGGCCTTGATGGCCTCGATGCCGGCGAGCATCTCCACGAGAAGGGCATTTTTCTGGGCGGATTCACGCGCCCCCTGCTGGATGATCTTCTGAAAAGGGTATTGGGCGATGATCCCGACGATGAGCACGATGGGAATGGCTGCCAGAGGAATGAACACCAATGGGCCGCCCAGAAAATGGATGAACACGAGAAATACGGCCACAAATGGAAGGTCCACGATGGCCAGCAGGGTGGAGGAGCTGAAGAATTCTCTGAGGGACTCGAAGTCCCGCAGATTGTTGGCCAGGGTTCCGGTGGATTCGGGCCGGGCATCCAGGCGCATGGACATGACGTGCTGGATGAGACGACTGGCAATGATCACGTCGGCATTTTTGCCGGCAACATCCACAAAATATCCCCGAAGGTTGCGCAGCAGGAAGTCGAACAGAAACGCGACGGCCACACCGGTTGCAAGGACCCACAATGTATGCGTGGCGCTGTTGGGCACGACCCGGTCGTACACGTTCATGACAAAGAGGGGACTTGCCAGGGCCAGAAGATTGATGACCACGCTTGCGGTGATGACATGCCGGTAGATGGGGAAAAAGCGGAAGATGGTTCCCCAGAACCAGGATTTGGAGGTAAAAAAACGCATCTCCTTGACCCGATTATCCATCTTTGTCTTCATTGTTCCGAAGATGGTGTATCCGGTATACTCTTTGGCCAGATCGTCGATAGATAACGTATGGGTGGTCGTCTCGTTCTCCGGAAAGATGACGCTCCCCTGTTTGTCGTTAAGTGCCGTAAGCACACAAGCGTTGTCGTTTTTCAGGAGAAGCACGCACGGCAGGGTCAGGGGAGAGATGTGGCTCAGGTTAGTCCGTTTGACCAATTTGGCCGACATTCCGTTCTGTTCAGCGGCCCGAATGCACAGAGACGGTGGAAACGCGGATGCCTGGGGCAAACCCTGGACAAGGGTTTCCGGACTTTTGGGGGTGCCCACGGTTGAAAAAAGGATAGAGAGGGCTCCCAGAAGAGGCGGGGTGGTTTCTACCCGGGGGTGGGGACTGATAGATCCGACGGGCTGTGCAGCTTTTGAAGGTTCGGGTGGTGTTGTCGGGGGTGATTGCATGCCTTCCTCGCATTGAATGCGAATAATATCGGTTTGTTACACACTAATATAAAAAAGTGATAACTGTTGACCAAATTGATATTAATTACTATTAATAAATAAAAGCCTCATATTTTTTATTGAGGATTGCTTATAGCTTTCAAAATATATATGTAAGGTATTACCCATACGTCAACAATGAGAGCTTGTCCAAGGAATCAAATTCCGGATTGCTACCTGTGTTGCATACCCAAAGTAATATCTGGCTGCAGCAAAAAAATGCCAACCACTGCCATTAGGCGAACGGCATCCAGCAGGGTGCCGAGGGAGAAGTCATGGTCGCGAATGAAAAATCCAATCCAGTCAATGTAAAGTCTGAAGGTATGAATTCGGATCGAGCCGAACGCGAACCCATATCCGTAATTTTGCCCGAGCAGGTGGGAAAGGAGGCTGTCGTGTCCCTGGAAGCGGGGCGTCCTCTGCTTTTGGATTTTGATCCCACCGAAGCCGTGGCCGAGATGAATGGGGATGATCTGGTTCTCTCTTTTGGCGATGACGGCCGGATCGTACTCGAGGACTTTGCCCTCTGGTCGGAGGGGTCGGAAGCTGAAATGATCTTGCAGGATGGATCTTCCATTACAGCGGCCGATATTGCTGCCCTTTGGGATATCGAAGGACTCGAGCCGGCTGCCGGACAGGATGGCCCGCAAGGTGGTGGTTCCGGCGAGTATAGGGATGACCCCGGTGATATTCTGGACGGCGTGGATCGCCTGGGTACTCTTGGGCCTCGGGATGGGACGGAAGATAGCCCCGTAAACTTGGAGAGTACCGGTGCCGAAGAAGAGGCCGGGAACGATGTTCCCGATCTTGCGGACGATTTTGTGACCACGGCCGAAGATGTTTCGGTTGCAGGAAATGTGCTGACCAATGATACCATCCTTGATGGCGTGTCCGGCGTCGATGTCGGGCAAGGGCCGAGCAACGGTTCCGTGACCATTTCCGATGACGGCAGTTATGTATATACTCCTGATCCGGATTTCAACGGGACCGACTCTTTCACCTATGTAGTGACGGATACTGACGGTGATACCGTGACCGGTACGGTAACCGTCGGGGTTACGCCGGTAGTGGATACGGTACCCGACAGTGTGACCACGCCGGAAGACCAGGCCGTGACAATCCCGGTGCTCGACAATGACAATGATGTCCAGGGCGGGAGTATAACCGAAGTCACCCAGGGCGCAAACGGTACCGTGGCTGTCAATCCCGACGGCACGGTGACCTATACACCCGATCCCGACTATTATGGGGATGATTCGTTCACCTACACGGTCACCGATGGTGAGGGCAATGTAGCGACGGAAACGGTTTCTGTTACCGTGACCTCGGTCAATGACGACCCGGCCATTTCTTCCGACACGGGAAGCGTCACCGAAGACGACGGTGCGCTTCTAGCAACCGGCGGCGATCTGAATCTGACACCGGGAGTGGATGATGTGGGCCAAACGTTCACGGTCACCCCCCAGGGCGGAGACTATGTCGGAACCTTGACCGTCAATCCGGACGGTACGTGGGAATTCGGTGCGGACAACAATGATCCAACCATACAATCCCTGAATCAGGGAGACTCCCTGGTCCAGACATATGAAGTGACCGTGGACGATGGTCAGGGCGGGACGGACACACAGACCGTCGTGGTGACCATCAACGG
>NZ_JBUDSQ010000096.1:0-7731 GCF_054921335.1 Desulfoplanes sp.
GATCCGTGAATTGGACAAGAAGATGGATGATCATCTGGAGATGGCCACCCAGCGTTTGGATATCCTCAAAACGTCCAAAGACCTGCGTGAGCACGTTCGGGCGATCATGGGATACACCGCTCCCAAGGAACTCGGGTTTGCCGATCCCGACGAGGAGAGAAGGTCGCAGGAGATCAATGAACATATCTCCGTGATCGTCGAAAAGATCAAGGAAGATCCCTATGTCGTCGATCTCATGGCCCGTATCAAGTCCCTGCGGGAAGACGTGGCCCGCAAGGTCGGTTTGCAGCAGAACATGAACATGCTTGAAACCCTGACCGACAGGATCAAGAATATTCTCTTTTCGCGGGGCTATCGGACCGGAAAGGAATTGTATGTCCAAACCCTGGCCCAGGGATTGGGGCTTTTTTCCATGGCTTTTTACGGCAAGAGCATCATCTACCGGACAACGGACTACAAGACGAACGAATACCGCAATCTTTTGGGTGGGGTGCTTTTCGAGTTCGAGGAAGACAACCCCATGCTCGGCTACCGCGGTGTGTCCAGGAATATCCATGATTGGGAACTCGAGGCCTTCAAATTGGCGAGGGGTGCCTTTGGTGGGCGCAATCTGCACATCATGCTCCCCTTTGTCCGTTCCATCGAGGAAGCCCGCAGCATGAAGAACTATCTGGCCCAAGTGCATAACCTGCGTTCAGGGGAGGACGATCTCAAGGTCATCCAGATGTCGGAAATCCCGAGCAACGCTATTCTTGCCAAGGAGTTCATCAAGGAATTCGATGGGTTCTCAATCGGTTCCAACGACATGACCCAACTCGTTCTCGGTACGGACCGCGACAATTCCATGCTCCAGCATATTTACGACGAAGAGGACCCCGCGGTTGTATGGGCTATATTGACGACTATCTTTACGGGACAGAAATATGGGAAAAAGGTCGGTTTTTGCGGTCAGGGTGTTTCCAACAGCAAGATCATCCGTGGCCTGGTATGCGTGGCCGGGATCGTTTCTGCGTCGGTTGTTCCCGATACCTATGCACAGACCAAATACGACGTGGCCGAGATCGAAAAGGAGGAGATCGGTGTTTCCAGTCTCGGGGAATGGCTCAAGAAGCAACACCTCAATCGGGTCTGTAAACTATTGGAACAGGAAGGGTATGGACATATCCTGAAAAAATACAAAACCGCCGAGGACTTGACCGAATGGTTCGATGGGGAAAACACCCGGCTTATGCACCAGATGCGTGACAATCTGGGCTCCGCCCAGGAAGATTTTTATCGCCAGGAACTCGATGGTTTCAGAAGCCTTTTCCATAAGCCCATCATCTACGCCAACTGGGATTGGAGCCAGACTGTCGAGGATGCCCTCCACCAGGCCGGATTCGCCACTTTTGATGAGCAGCAAAAGGCCATGGAAGAGCAGCGTAAGCAGGTTTGGTAGGGAGAAAGGAAATAATATATAGGACTCGACAGCGCGGTTTTGGGTGTTAAGTTTTACGTTTCAGGATCAAGAACGGGAGGCTTGAGCCAGAGAAATCCGATGCCAGCAGTCCAATGCCGGAATTCATTGGAGGGACAAGGCACCCCTTGTTCTCCTCGGGGATCGGCAGAGCACATAGCGATAATCCACTCGAAAAGCGATAACGTGATCTTGGTACGCGAGAAAAGACGGCCTCCGTTTGGAGGCCGTCTTTTTTTTGGGGGAGGAAAACAGGAGAAGCTCTCGAGGGGTACCAGCGGATCAACCTGCCGGAGGTACCGGGGGATTGGTGGAATGCAGCTCGTTTTCAAAGGTTTGAACAACGTGTTTGGCGCAGTATTCGAGATCCCTTTGACGATTGTTCAGGAGGACAAGAAATATATTATAGGCAAGTGTTGCCGGAATGGCCACCATGAGACCGGCGGCCGTAGTAGACAGCGCATCGGCAATGCCGGGTCCGACAGTGGCCAGGGTCGATGTTTTGAGCTCGGCGTAGGCGTGGAAGGAACGCATGATCCCCCATACCGTGCCGAACAAACCGAGTAACGGGGCGGTATTTGTGCAGATGGCCAGAAAGGGCAATCCGGCATAGAGCCTGTCGGTGGTAGCCTTGATACATTCCGATGTTTGCGAAGCTACTTTGGCGGGCATATCACGGTGGGGAATCCTCCGGACATGGAGATGCTTTTGCCGTTTGACCTCGTGGACGGCTTTTTCAGCCATGGTTTTGGCCATGGATCCACGGTCTCTTTTGAGGATTTCTGCAAGGGGGTGGGGTCCTGTCGTTTTTTTAAAGAAACGCACATCCCTTTTTATGCGCAGAGACAAAACCATGAACTGGACCGTTTTTACGAAGATGATCGTCCAGCCTGTGATGGACATGACGGTGAGAACGGCGAAGACCGCGATTATCACGGGGGGTGTCGAAGAGATGGTATCTAAAAGAGGAAGCATGGCTATGGGGGCTAAGGAATTATACCACAAGCTTAGGCAAGGGGAGGGGCAGGGTCAAGATATGCTGGAAAAAATATCGATTCCTTGCTGACAGCTAGAAAGATGTCTGCTACTTTGTTATCCAATTATCCATAACGTTGTTCACTCGCTGGGAAAGGGCCACCATTAAAGCCCTCTCTTGGGAACATGGACCGGCGTTCCACTTAAAGGTACATATGGGGGGACCGAGCGTATGGGACGTACCGTCAAAGAACTTGTCGAGCGTATGTATCCCCAAGGGTCTCTGGGGAGGTACGGGAATCTGTACGAAAATACCACCGAGTTCATGAACATCGACCACGGGGATGTCATGTTGCTCGGGGGGACCCATTATTTGGTCCTGCGTGATGAAAAAGAGTGCAGCTTCGGGGTGGAAGACCCCAAGTATTGGGTCAAGCGATGCCGTGAGTTAGAGAGTGGTGAGCGCAGGATCATTAAGCTGGTCTTTTATGAAAAATTTCCCGTCCGTCTCGGTTCTGTGGAGATAACCGCATACAGGAGTCCCCGTAAGGAAGCCCGCATACTCGATCTCGTGCACGGCGACGGGCGGTTCATGCAGGGGTTTGCCGTGACGGATACGGCGGGAAACAATGTGCGTATTTTGAGCGTGGTCAGGGGAAAACGGTTGGCCGAGGTGGTCGATGATCTGGACATGGATCACAGAACCTATTTCCACGAGGCGCTTCCGGATATTTTGGAAAAATTTTTGGTCGCCTGCAGGGCCATCGCCCATCTCCATCGCCATGGAGAGAACCACGGGGACATCAGGCGTGACCACCTGTTTGTGGAACACGGGACCGGAAAGTATGTATGGATAGATTTCGACTACACCTATGATTTTCATGAGAATCCCTATGGGCTGGATCTTTTCGGGCTGGGGAACATGCTCCTGTTTTTGGTGGGTAAGCGGTTTTATACACCGCACAATATGGGCCCATATCTGGAATCATCCGGTGCTGCATGGCCCGATTCTGGTGATTTTTCCATTTTGTTCAACAGCCGGTTGGCGAATCTGCAGCTGATTTTTCCGTATATTCCCCCGTCACTGGGCATGGTTCTCATGCATTTTGCGCAGAGTACCGGGGTGTTTTATACCCACGCTGACGAATTTATCTATGATCTGGACAAAGCCATCGCTGATATATCCAAACCCCGCGGTCGTTGAAACAGGACCGCAAGGAAGGTGGTCATGGAAACAAAAAAAGTGCTCATAGCGGTTGATTCTTCAAGGAATTCCGAACGGGCGGTTTCGTATGTCGGGGAGATGCTTGGAGAGAAAAAAGACGTACGTGTATGTCTGCTCTACGTAGAAAAGCCTCCGAACAGGGATATGTATGCCCATGAAAAGGAGTGGAAACGAGCGGCCCTGGAAAAAGAGGAGCGGTTGCGCGCTTTTCTCCGCCAGACCCGGGAAACGTTGGAGGAATGTGGGATCGCCGGGGAGCGGATCAGCGAAGAGTATGTTGTCAGTTGTCAATCGGCCATACACGAGACGGTCGACTACTGTACTCCGGGAACGAGTATTGCCGATGAAATCCTCCGGGTGCAGAGGGACGGTGGCTACGGGACCATCGTCATCGGGCGCAGGGGGGTGACCAAGAAAGAGGAGTTCTTGTTCGGCAGTGTATCTTCTTCCGTCATGCGCAATGCCGGGGACGTAACCCTCTGGGTGGTTGAATGAGGACTGAGAGGGGGACGTGCCTGCACAGTAAACGATGGTGCGCAGCTGGCTGGCCCGGTATCTGTTTGGTCGTAAGCGTCCAACCAACCCCACCTGTTGAACTGATTTCAAATTGCGGTAAGACCAAAAAAGCCTGCCTCGCGTATACGTGAGGCAGGCTTGGTATTACTGTTTGGGGAGGCGTTATCATGGATACCGTGGCAAGATTCCAGGTGTAAAATGTTTTGGTAAAAGCTTTTCCAGATCCTCGGTACTGGTTGCATGGGGGGATCTCCAGGGGATGGAGGGGATACGCATAGGGTTCCAAGCCATTGATCTTACCTGTTTCGATGGGTGAGAAAAACACCGCACTGGCCTGGGCACCATAAGGGGACCCTGCAAACAACCAGTTTTTTCCCCGACTGCCGGGGGGCTGATGGCGTTTACGGTTAGATAGCGGACGGCTAATGCCTTTGTTGTGTTGTTGGTATATGTCTACTTTGGTTGATCAAAAGATGGATTTTGTGTGAGGGGCATGGACCGGAGTGGAGAAGTCGTTTGATCATTCAAATTGCCATTCTGCACGGCAAACGTCTTATTGATTTGAATTTATTGATTTTTTGTGGTTATGATTCTTGGGAAATGTTCATGGATAGTTACGATATTTTTTCCCAAGAGAAAACCGAAAATCTGGAATAGGGTGGCCCAACCCGTAACGCCCTGGCGGACTTGTATCCGCCAGGGCGTTTCATTGTGGCCGGGTTGAGCGGTATGGTTTTGGTCCATCTTATCGTTAAAGATTTTTTGTTGCTACGCTCCAGCGGGGTCGAAACGGTCAAGGTTCATGACCTTGTTCCATGCCGCTATAAAGTCGTGGAGGAATTTTTCCTGGGAATCTTCGCATGCGTAAAATTCCGCCAGGGCTCGGAGTTGGGAATTTGAACCAAAGATCAGGTCCACCCTGGTTCCGGTCCATTTGCGTTTGCCATTTTTACGGTCCCGACCGTCAAAAACATTGTCGTCCCCGGGGGTTGCTTGCCACACTATGCCCATATCCAGAAGATGAACGAAGAAATCATTGGTCAGAGTTCCGGGGCGGTCGGTCAGGACACCATGCTGGAGTTGGCCGAAGTTGGCATCCATGGCGCGCATGCCGCCAATGAGAACCGTCATCTCGGGAGCTGTCAACGTGAGTAATTGGGCCCGATCAACCAGTATTTCTTCCGCAGGAACCGCGTATTTTTTGGGGAGGTAGTTGCGGAATCCGTCTGCAACCGGTTCCAGTACGGCGAAAGAGTCGACGTCGGTTTGTTCCGGGGATGCATCCGTTCGTCCCGGCGTGAATGGAACACCCACTTGATGGCCGCCATTTTTTGCGGCCTGCTCAACGCCTGCGCATCCGCCCAAAATGATGAGATCGGCGAGGGAAACCTTTTTGTCACCAGAATGGGTCTTGTTGAATTCCTCCCGGATCGTACCGAGGGTTTGTAGAACCCTTTCCAATTGCGCCGGCTGGTTCACTTCCCAATCTTTTTGGGGTGCCAGGCGGATGCGGGCCCCGTTGGCCCCTCCCCGCTTGTCCGAGCCACGGAAGGTGGACGCTGAGGCCCATGCCGTGGAGACCAATTCAGGGACCGAAAGGTTGGAGGCGAGGATTCTGGCTTTGAGGTCCGCCGTGTCCTTTTCATCGATGAGTCCGTGGTCCACCGCCGGTACCGGGTCCTGCCAGAGTAAATCTTCATCCGGGACCTCCGGACCGAGATAGCGGGAGCGCGGTCCCATGTCCCGATGCGTCAGTTTGAACCACGCCCGGGCAAACGCGTCCGCGAACTCATCGGGGTTCTGGCGGTAGCGGAGTGCTATTTTTTTGTAGATAGGGTCAAAGCGTAGCGAAAGGTCCGCTGTGGTCATGATTGTCGTAACCCGTTTGGATGGATCGTGTGCAGCGGGAGCGAGATCGTTTTCGTCGGGATAGGCCGGAACCCATTGCCAGGCCCCGGCAGGGCTTTTTTGTAAATTCCAGTCATACCCGAAGAGCATGTCAAAATATCCCATGTCCCACTGGATCGGTTGCGGTGTCCATGCCCCCTCAAGGCCGCTTCCAATGGTATCGTCTCCCTTGCCGCTACCGGAACCACTTTTCCACCCCAGTCCCTGCTCCTCGATACCGGCGGCCTCGGGTTCCGGGCCGACAAGGGAGGCATCTCCTGCTCCATGGCATTTGCCAAAGGTGTGTCCTCCGGCGATGAGTGCCACGGTCTCTTCATCGTTCATGGCCATGCGTGCAAAGGTCTCGCGGACGTCCCGGCTCGAGGCGACTGCATTGGGTTCGCCGTTGGGCCCTTCCGGGTTGACATAGATCAGCCCCATTTGCACGGCAGCCAGAGGGTTCTCCAGATCCCGGTCGGCCGAGTAGCGGTTGTCTTCGAGCCAGTCGTTCTCGGTTCCCCAGTAAATGTCCTCTTCTGGCTCCCATATGTCCTCGCGTCCGCCGCCAAATCCAAAGGTCTCGAATCCCATGGATTCGAGGGCGCAATTGCCTGCCAGGATCATGAGGTCGGCCCACGAAATCTTTCTTCCATATTTTTTTTTGATGGGCCAAAGCAAGCGGCGGGCCTTGTCCAGATTTATGTTGTCGGGCCAGCTGTTGAGGGGAGCAAAGCGTTGGTTCCCGGAGCCAGCACCTCCGCGACCGTCGCCCATGCGGTATGTTCCAGCGCTGTGCCAGGCCATCCGAATGAAGAGTCCCCCGTAGTGGCCGTAATCGGCCGGCCACCAATCCTGGGAGTCGGTCATCAGGGTATAGAGGTCCTTTTTGACGGCTTCCAGATCAAGTTTTTTGAATTCTTCTGCGTAGTTGAATCCTGTCCCCATGGGATTGCCCATGGAAGGATTCTGGTGGAGCATTTTGAGGTTTAACTGGTTCGGCCACCAGTCGCGGATCGATTTGCCTTTTCCGGGCTTGCCGGATCGTCCTGTTACCGGGCACCTGCTTTCTTCGTTCATGTGCGTTCTCCCTTGGTCATGATTGGGGGGTCCAAAGCTACGTTTGCCGACGTCTCACGTTCCAGGAGGGGCGTCCGCATGAAATGATTGTTTGTGGCACAGGGCATGACAATAGTATCCATGGATTATGATCCATTTTTGTATCCCTTGCTGCGGCAAGCTCTGTCCCTTGGGGGAAGGCAGATGGCTCTGGAGATAGCAGCAGAGAAGGGGGGCAAAGGATACCTAGCCGATAGCACGAAAAGGTGTTTGTTGCCAGTATGAATTTTCGGGTCGTCTCAAAAAATGCAAAATTTCGGGGTGGGCAGGCAGTTATGGAGGGGATGTGTTTGATTCTTTCGTTGATCAAAAGATGGATTCTTGGGTGAGGGGATGGACCGGAGTAGAGGAGTCGTTCAATTATTCTTGGTAGCCACCATTTCTACCGAAGGATTGTTGAGTGGCTATATGCATTTTCACGGAATTTGTTTGACTGGATTATTCTTCTAGCCTATGGATTGTAATAAGCACTCACGAATAACGCCAAACCTGCCGCGAGGCAGGGACGGAAAGCCATGGGTCTCACGGAGATCGCCAGGCTGCCGGATATGAGTGG
>NZ_JBUDSQ010000097.1:0-7557 GCF_054921335.1 Desulfoplanes sp.
GCCATGACTACGAACAACACGCCTGATCAGCTCGATTATTCCGATGATTTCTGCTGGGTGGTCAAACCCGCGTCCATCGATAAGCCGGTGGATGTCTTCTATGTCTACCCGACCATCTATGTGGGCAAACACCCCGCCAACATGG
This sequence comes from Desulfoplanes sp., assembly GCF_054921335.1. NCBI lineage: Bacteria > Pseudomonadati > Thermodesulfobacteriota > Desulfovibrionia > Desulfovibrionales > Desulfoplanaceae > Desulfoplanes > Desulfoplanes sp. The sequence continues at coordinate 146 of NZ_JBUDSQ010000097.1, forward strand.
ATATAGCCGATCCCGCACTCAGGGCCAACGCCAAGGGGCTGACCGTGGCCCAGGCCGGGGTGTATTCGCCCCATGCCAATATGTTCGCGCCCTTCTATCGTCAGCAGACAGCAGCCCAGCAGAGCATGGATGCGGGGAACGGCGGCAGGGATGCCTATGCCGACCCGGTTTTTCAGGTCGGTGCCCGGGATGTGGAAAGGGCGTTCGACTACTACCTGACCCACCTCAATCCCGACAGGCCGTTCATCCTCGCCAGCCACAGTCAGGGAACCATGGCCCTCATCAATCTCATGCGCAAACGCTTCGACGATCCCGAACTGCAGAAGCGTCTGGTGGCCGCCTACCTGATCGGCTATTCCGTGACCAGGGATGATCTGAAAAAATATCCCTGGATGAAGCCCGCCCAGGGTGCCAGTGATACCGGCGTGGTCGTCAGTTTCAATACCGAAGGCAAGGATGCCGGCCCTTCTCCGGTCCTCCTTCCCGGAGCCATTGCCATCAACCCCCTGAACTGGAAGACCGACTCCACCCCCGCCTATAATGATGAGAACATGGGGGCCAAGTTCTTCAATGATGCCGAGGGCAAACTCATCGAGGCCATCCCGCATTTTGCCGGAGCCTCTATCGATCTCCAAAAGGGTGTTGTCATCGCCACGGACATGAAAACCCCCACATCCGACAAGATCAACCTCGTGCACATGGGCCGGTGGCCCCAGGGGGTATTCCACAGGTACGACTATGCATTCTGGTTCAATAATCTCGAGGCCAATGTTGGGGAGAGGATTGCCGCGTATCAAGAAAGCCACGAGTAAGGATCACTCTCTTGCTCATCAGCCAAAAGGGTCTTGGATGATATATATCCAAGGCCCTTTTGGCTTCACGGACTTTTATGGTATTCGATCGCATATTTTTAATCTGTTTTCAGGCTGACAGTAAGAAAAATGGTTCATCCGGGAATAGCGTACTTTCGGGGGTAATCGTTTATCTGCCCCACTTGAGTATAAAAAACTCAATGGGGCGTTGAGAAAATCCCCCGCCCTGGTAAGGGCGGGGTGAGGGGCGGGTCGTATTATCGGTGCCTTTCTCCAGCAGTTTGAAACCCTCCCCCAGCCCCTCCCTGAACTACGGGAGGGGGGCTATATTGCCAGTCTATACATCATGTTGTGTGAATATCCTGGGCCGTGCTCTCTCGCAAACTCGTTTCTATCAAACAACCCAAGAGTTCTTGCTGACAAGTACCCTTTTGCCGGATGAACCAGAAAAATATGCAATCGCATACTTCAACGTCTTTTCAGCACCGTAACGGATGCTCCGAGCGAGTCCATTGAGTCTTGCATCCTGTTTCCTTTATTGGCAATATTCTTCACACACGTACGAAAACGACAAGGAAACTTTATGGAAACCATCACATGGAACGATTTCGAAAAGGTCGAACTGCGCGTGGGCAAAATCCTCTCTGTCGAGGTGTTCAGGGAGGCCCGCAAGCCGGCCTATATTCTTCACGTGGATTTCGGCGAGGAGATCGGGGTCAGAAAATCCAGCGCCCAGATCACCAAGCTGTACACCACCGAAGAACTGGTGGGCAGGCTGGTGGTCGGGGTGGTCAACTTCCCCAAAAAGCAGATCGGGCCGGTCATGTCCGAATGCCTGGTTACCGGATTCGGTGATGCCAACGGCGACATAGCCCTATGCGTTCCGGACAAGGATGTGCCCCTTGGGGCCAAGCTCTGCTGAGAAGCCGTATCTTCCGCTCTATGTCGCGAGCCTTGTTTTTCTCCCGTCTTCCGGGGCTCGAAAAAAAGGACGATTCGTGAATAGCACATACATATTTTTCCGGGATAATTGCGTTTATAATAAATTGTGCCGGGAATTGCTGACTGAAAAGATCGCACATGTAACGTCATGTTGAAATCTGAAGTCTGCATCCGATCCGTCATGAATCGAAAAGCCCCTGCACGATTGTGCAGGGGCTTTTTGATTCTGGGAAACGACGCAGGGAGGAGCGTCTAACTCGGAAGTTCTTGCTTCCGGGACAACAAAGCAAGCCGGTACTGCCTTGACTTCCATCTCGTTCAGCGTCTATTTTTTTTATTTTTCAGTTGGCATACATGCAATAAAAGTCCAACCAGCTTTCTTTCTCCGTGACAGAACCGATACAATTTCGGCAAGCATTTCCAAAGAGGATCGAATGAGCGAAACCTTCAACATCTACTGCGACGAATCCTGCCACCTTGAAAATGATCGGCATAATACCATGGTGCTGGGTGCGGTCTGGTGTCCTTTGGATAAGACCAGGGAGATTGCCGTCCGGTTGCGGGAGATCAAGAAAAAGCATGGGATGTCCTCGGATTTCGAAGTGAAATGGATCAAGGTCTCACCAGCCAAACAAGAACTGTATCTGGATCTGATCGATTATTTCTTCGATGATGACGACTTTCATTTCCGGGCATTGATCGTACCGGACAAATCCCTGCTGCACCACTCTGCCTTCCCCGGGCAGGATCATGACGGCTGGTACTACAAAATGTACTTCGACATGCTGAAGGTCATCTTCTGTCCCAACTCTCGCTATCGCATCTATCTGGATATCAAGGACACCCGGGGTGCACGAAAAGCGGCCAAACTGCATGAAGTTCTGTGTAACGACCGATACGATTTTTCCCGAAATGTGATAGAACAGTTGCAGTTGGTCCAATCTCACGAAATCGAACAACTGCAAATGGCTGACCTGCTCATCGGCGCAGTCGGCTATCTCAACCGGGGGTTGAAAGACAGCACCGCAAAATTGGCTATCATACAACGAATTCGGGGGCGTTCTGGATATGATTTGACCAGATCGACCCTGCTACGTGAGCAAAAGGTGAATATTTTTCGTTGGCATGCCACGGAGTTCCCGGGATGAATCAAACTTTGAACTGGCTGCCATCATTGGTTTTATTCAACGATTACCGCGGTAATTGGGAAGCCTACCTGGATGCACTGTACACTTGGTTCAAAAAGGATTTTGTCGACAGCAAACCCACGTTCCAGGGTAAACGGCTTGGACTGAAGCGACATCCCATGACGTATGGGAAGGAAGCGACATTTTGGCATATGATTCAGGAAGGAAAAATCGAAGACGAGCGGCTGCCTGACTTGAGACGATGCGAGCGAATTCGTTGGCCAAGACCAATCATCGAACACGATAGCGATCCGGCTATCAAGATATGGCGAAATCAACGGAAAGGGAAAGAAAGAGTCTGTCTGTGGTTCGACCAAGAAAACTACCTGGTCATTCTAGCTGACCGTGGTCAGTATATTCTTCCGTGGACTGCCTACCTGGTTGAATATCCACACCAGCAAAGAAAACTGCAGAGAGAATACGAGGAATATTGGAGGGAAAAGGCTCAAAAAAGCTGAAGTCGCCCTCGAAGGACGACTTCGTTACTCCTTCCACACATGGTAGATGAGCTGAAAAATATATTTGTCCGAAATGAGTACATGTCAAGTGTTTTTGTCTGCTGATCAAATTTGCCCACAAAATTATTCAATCAAGGCAATAGTGACCGGCAGAACCATTTCTGTCGTGAGGGGATGCCCATTTCGGACATCCGATCCGGCATGCATCAGAAAGCCCCTGCACGAAAATGCAGGGGCTTTCTGGTTATAAGGTTGCATTTCAGCTGTTGCCTGTGCGCACCACCAGGATCACGGACTCGTGTGCCATGCGATATTTCATGATCGGGAGGACGCCTCTGTACGGTCGATTTTTGGAGACCTGGTTGACAAACATTGCCTTGTCGTAAAATATTGCAACTCAGGTTACAGTAACGGAGGTTGCGATGAAATTTTATGACAGGGAGCATGAGCTGTCCGTTCTCGAGACCATATACGGGCAGTGTACGGCGGACTACGGCAAGATAACCGTCATCACGGGACGACGGCGGGTGGGCAAGACCATGCTGGCCCTCGAGTATGCCAGGGACAAACCCTCTTTGTACCTGTTCGTCGGCAAGAAGGCCGAATCCCTTCTGTGTCAGGAGCTTGTGGCCGCGTATGAGGAATTCACTCACAAGAAGCCCATCGGGGAGTTGAACAGATTCGTCCAACTTTTTGAATTGCTGCTCGAGTACGGCAAGGACAATCCCTTTGTCCTGATTGTCGATGAATTCCAGGAATTCTTTACCATCAACAAGAGTGTGTATTCCGATATCCAGAGACTCTGGGACCGATACAAGTTCAGCACAAAGATTCATGTCGTCTTCATCGGTTCTGTGTATTCGTTGATGACGAAGATATTTCAGGACGAAAAGGAGCCCCTGTACGGTCGGGCGGACAGGGTATTGTACATACGCCCCTTCGAGGCCAGAGTGATCCGGAACATCCTGAAGGATTACGGCGAGCTGAGCAATGAAAACCTCTTCTACAACTATCTCGTGACCGGAGGTGTGCCCAGGTACGAGGAACTCCTGATCCAGAATCGATGCTTCGACAAAACAGCCATTCTCGATTTCATTTTTGAAAAGGACTCGTTTTTTATTGCCGAAGGCAAAAGCCTGCTCATCCAGGAATTCGGCAAGGAGTATGGCATCTATTTTTCCATCCTGGAATTGCTGTCCCAGGGCAGGACTTCGCGGATCCAAATCGAGTCCGTGCTGGAGAAGAGTGTGGGAGGCTATCTGGAAAAACTCGAGACCCAGTATGACCTGATCGAAAAAATAAAACCCATGGGCGACCGCAAGCAGTCGCGAAATCAGAAATTCGCCATCAAGGACAATTTCATCCGGTTCTGGTTCAGGTTCGTGAACAGGAACATGAGCATGATCGAAAACCAGCGTTTCAACTATGTCAAACGACTGATCGAGAGGGACCTGCCGACCTTTGCCGGACCTGTCCTGGAAAAGCTGTTCATGGAGATGACCAGCTATTCTTCCCGGTACGGACTCATAGGTAATTACTGGGAAAAGGGGAACGTCAACGAGATCGACCTCGTGGCCGTCAATGATCTTGAAAAAGAAGTGCTCGTGGCCGAAGTCAAGATGCGCCCCAAAAATATCAAGCTGACACAACTGAAGGACAAGACAGAGCGGCTGCACAAGCGGTATGACGGCTATACATTCACCTACAGGGGGCTTTCCCTTGAGGACGTGGATGGTTTCATGGAGGAGATGAGAGGGCAGGACCAGAGGCATGGGTGATGGGATATTCGGTCCTCCTTGCCTTTGCTGTCATGGATGATGAGAATCAGGGCGTCGAGACTGATATCCTGTATCGGCAGGCGCAGGCATTCGAGCAACCGATGCCCGTAGCCGTAAAGCAGTCCGGCCGCCAGATCATAAGGGGCGCAAAGATTGTCCAGGATGGGATTGTTTTCCTGCCGGGACAGGACTATCGGGGCATATGGCTTCCGTTTGAACCGGGACACATCCTCAAACTCTTCAAAATGTGGAACCACGCAGCATAGCTTCAAATGGCTCAATCGTAAGGCGCACCTGTATTTCCGCGTAGGGGCGGTTCTCGAATCGCCCGTTTTCCCGAGCCCTGGGAGGGGCGGGAAAACAGTCTTCCGGTTAGCGATTGTGGCATAGCAGACAATATCGTACCCGGGTGCGGGAACAAATATGGCAAGCTCTTTCCGGGTTGCCTGACCGGCCTGACAATGTTCGTAACAAACCGAAATGACACGTGACGCCTGCCGTGCCAGATCGTTTTCCGAAAGCCGCCGTCGTTTGCGGGCCTCCTGGATATTGAGCCCGAGCTGGGTGAGCCGTTGGCGGATTTTGGGGTGAAGGGAATCGATTGCTTGGCTTCGTTTTGACATGTGTTATTTGTAGGTCATAAAATCTTTAATGCAATCTATATAATACAATTTTTTTTGAGCGTTTTCGATCAACTCGAAAAGCATAAAGGCTGCTCGGTGTGCCATAGAAACCCTTTGAGATCGATCCGGCCGGTGTGATCGAACACCACCCCTTCCTTTTCCAGAAGCTCTTTCTGTTCCACCTCTCCCTGCAATTGTCCCAAAGCAATCCGGCCCTTCCGGTTGACCACGCGGTGCCACGGCAATCCTTCCCCGTGCGAGCAGGAGTGAAGAATCCGCGCGACCTGCCGGGCTCCCCTCGGATTACCGGCCATGGCGGCTATCTGCCCGTAAGTAGCTACCTTGCCTTCGGGTATGGCCCGGATGCACTCGATGGTTCGGGTAGTGAAGGGGTGTCTGGTCATGGCGGGAGGAGCGGGTTGCAAAATGGTGTCAGATGGTCCGGAAAAATCTCTAGGTGATGGATACAGGGGTGGCAAGAAACAGGTCCGGTTCGATGCTGACAGCGGAGCCTTCTGTCTGTATCCTTGATCCGACCATAAGGAGAAGAGCAATGCGAAAATGGATAAAAATATTACTTGTCATCCTTGTTTTGGCCCTCGCGGCAGGCGGGGCCGGTTGGCGGTTTTTCGAACGGGAGAGCGCACCGCAGGACGGACTTGTCCTCTCCGGGAATGTGGAGGTCACCGAGTCCGCCCTGGGGTTCCGGATTCCCGGTCGGTTGCTCGAGCGGCTCAAGGACGAGGGAGACGATGTCGAGGCGGGCGAGCTTGTGGCCCGGCTGGATGACCGGGATGAACAGACCGGACTGGCCATGGCCCTTGCCGAAAGGGACCGTGCCCGGGCCGTTCTCGATGATCTGCTCCAGGGGAATCGGAAACAGCAGATCCGGGAGGCCGAACAGGGTGTTGCCAGATCGCTGGCAAGTCTGAACCGGGCCCGGGCGGATCTTGATATGGCGGCCACGGATTTCCAGCGGTTCAAGACCCTGTATGATGAAGCCGTGATCAGTAAGCAGGAATTCGATGTTGCCAGAACCCGCTTGGTAACCGCTCAGAAAGGGGTCGAGGAACAGGAGGCCATGCTCGAGAGTGCCCGGGCCCATCTGAATCTTATGCAAGAAGGATTTCGGTCCGGGGATATCGAGCAGGCCCGGTCCGGGCTCGCCGCTGCCGAACAGGCCGTGGAGCAGGCACGACTTCGTCTTGCCTACACGCAATTGCATGCTCCTTTTTCAGGAACGGTTGTGACCAAGGTGGCGGAACAGGGCGAATATCTCGGGGCCGGCTCGGTGGTGCTGACCATGGCCGACCTCTCCCGGGTATGGGTGCGTGCCTTTGTGCCGGAACCCGATCTGGTCCGGGTGGCCCGTGGCGACAGGGTCCGGGTGCGTGTGGATGGATTGGACGGGCAGACCTTTACCGGCCAGGTGGGGTTTATCGCCGACGAGGCCGAATTCACTCCCAAGACGGTTCAAACCCCCGAGGAGCGGGTCAAGCTGGTCTATCGGATCAAGGTCTATGTGGACAATCCCGACAGACTGCTCAAGGCGGGCATGCCTGCACGGGTGCATATCGCAACGAAGACGAAGAATAACAACTAAAGTGCGCAG
>NZ_JBUDSQ010000098.1:0-7515 GCF_054921335.1 Desulfoplanes sp.
GAAGTTCTGACTGGTTATCGTCCAGATTCGTATCCGGATAGACTACGACAAGAGGGTTAGCATCAGTAACTCGAAGAAATGCGTCAAATGTTAACGAAGGGTTTTTGTCTGTTGGCATATAATGTCGAGTATGACCTGGAACAACACTTGGTAATTTGTACCAAGGACAATCATTTATGAGTACTTCAAACAGTTCTCTATACTCCACTGGAAGAAAAATCCAATGAAGTTTAGAAAACCCCACAGCAAGAAATGCTCGAAAGATACGCCACGGGCAGGGAGGCCATTCCACCAAACCCTCATTGACGTGGTTTCCCCACGGAGTAGCATGGTAGCTGTGACCGGGAAAAGTGAATGCGATGGTAAGCATGCTCGGCCTCACTTAGTGTAGTTGACTGTGGTCACATCCATGCTTTTCTTGCAGGAAGAAATGGCGGATTCGAGAGACTCAGTGATCGCGGAGAGAGTGGGTAGTTTGAAACCTGCTGGACGACATGCACTAATCGATGCACTATCGATCTCTAGATCACATGCGGTACGAAGACGAAGACTACCGTCAATCAATGCGCGAATTTTATACAATGCCAATAAAGTCAACATAGTTTCCACATCTGTTCCAAGTCCGTATCCTTGTATTTGCGACAAATCAATGCTAAAGTAAGCTTTAATTACATCTGCGGTGTATTCTTCTCGAGGAAAAGGAATATTACCATAATTTTCCGATGAAGTTCGTTCTTTACTATCATCTCCTGGTTCAATATGGTCAAACTTGACACCGCCAGATGCTGCGACATTTACATTTTCAGCTTCAATAAAAGCAGATAAAGATCGAGGAATACGAAGCCTTCCTCCAATACTTTCTAAAAAAATACCGTGGAGCAAACAATTAACATCGTATTTAAGTATTGTCTTGTAAAATAGTTTTTTATTCACTGGTTTATCTTGAAAATATTCGATTTCATTTGCAAGCTTTTCCTTAAATGATGTATCATCTTCATTTTTTGACTTTTCAATATAGACACTATTTAATCTATGCGCTTCTAAAATTGAATCTGTTAAAAATTTTTTATCACTCTCAACTATAACATGACTTAGATTTTTAAATTGATCCATTGGACGTTTTTCTACTTCGTTCCAAATGGTCATTTCCATTCTGTTGGCCATGCTTTGGGCACTCTCGACCAACAAGCACGAAATATTCCCAGATTGGTATGTAGCAGCGCCAAGATCGGGAAAGCCTGTGGGTTGAAAACGCGAACCTTGAACCGGGTTTAGCTTAACTGTGAACAACACACGGTTTTCATCGGCCAAGTCATTCAGAATAGAGGACATATCAGGCGCTCCTTGGATAAAAGTTGGGTTGATATCATGTAATTGGTCGCATTTCATCAAAGAATCTTCCGCAGGGGCAGGCCCTCCCAGCCTGCCCTGTCGTTCGGCAAACAATATTCAAATTACAGAAATCCGGGAAGGAAAAAGGGCCTGCCCCTACGGAAATGGCGCTATTCCCTGAATTTATGTCATAACAGACAACGGGGTAAATAGTTACGTTATCGTTTGATCAGTCCTTTTGTTTCAAAAACTCTCCAGACGACTCAATGGTCGGCTTTGTCAGCGACATAGCGAACATCTTTGCCTGCTGGGGAGTAATGGGAAAAGCCAATGCAGCAGCTAACCTACGGGATTGCCTGGGGGTTCCCAAAGCCGTGATAATATGGGGCCGCAAACCACTTGCCCGAAGACGTCTGAGGGCTATAGCCACGGCCTGAGTCAGGTCACCTGCTTCCAAACGAGCAAAAATGCTTGGATCGGTTCGCACCGTGATCCCGCATTTCCCAAGTGGAATCGGCCAGGGAAGATGACAAAGTTTGAGAAGACCAAATATCGAAAGCTCCCCCGCAGCCACGACATTGGAATCAATGAATCTCCATCTCGGGATGAATTGTTTCCGAACAGCCATAAGCGGACGGATCAGATTCTTAATCAAATTATCGTCGGTTTCATGCTCAAAAAACGCCTGAAGATCCTCCAGTCGAACCCCTATATCTCCCAATGGCCCAAGAGGAAACGGCTCTGATTTTTTTTTGAACAAAAGTCGGCGCTGTACGACTGCTTTAGCGGTTTTTTCAAAATCAGTCTTGGCCACCAATTCATTTTTCCACGCGCGGGAATCGGATAACGGAGCGAATTTGCGCAATGTTTTGTCAAGAGGAACAAGATGGTGGCGGATGATACTGGACCAATCTGGGTTACTCTGCTCATTCGTCGTGCCCTGAGATGCAAAAGCCAATGCAAGACGGAGTTCCGGTTCACCAGTGTCCGCAGCTTGAATCCATTGAGGAGATATGGGCGGCAACGGACAAATACGCTTTGGAGGATCGGTTGCAGTTTTGGGTGTTTTCACCAAGGCAGTTTCCGCTTCGCCCAAGGCGTTCAGGAGGCGAAGCCACCGGCGTTTATCGGTTCCGTTACGGCAGCAATTCATTATTCCCTCGTCGCAATTATGAATCGCACGACAAAGTCTAGATGGGACATTTTTGCTTTTGCAAATTCCCCGTAGATTATCGACCCAAAACGTAATTTCATCTAACAAATTTTGGTTGGGGTGAAGCTGTACTCTCCATTTTCCCAGCTCACAGGCAATATTAAATTTGTGATTTCCTACACGAGACAAATATCCGAATCGAATAAAATCAGAAATTCCGCGAGAAAAACCTAGTCGTCCGATTGATCTTGCAAAATCAGTAGGATTTGCTGCTTCTTTTTTTCCAATTTGTGCTCTTGCTTCACGATAAAGGTCTACTAAGGATAAATATTTTGTTGGATTATTCCATAAAGGAAACCATTGTTCTCCTCTAGGTTCTCCTTCTTGTTGTTTTTTTCTAGGTTGAATATCTTTTTCACACCCAGAAGTAACTGCAACTCCATTATGCGAAACACAAAATGGAGAAACCAGTACAGACTTTCCATTATTACTTGAAATTTTATAACTAGATGGACAAGATATTATTGTTCCCTCAAATGAAAGAACAAAATCCCATGCATTTAACAGGGATAATCCCGGAGCATGTGACATCATAGAACAATTTGTATTATTAAAAGCACGCTTTTCACCACCAAAGATTGACGTGTTCAAATCATACTTTGATGTCAATGACGGGACATTATCTTCTGATGTAACATCAAATATTTTTATTAAATTTTGCATAAAATTACTTGAAAAATCCATACTTCCTTCATTACCTCCACTACCTAAGATAGAAGGAAACAACATCTTTCTACTTTTCGAAATCACAACAGCTGTATTAACCCAAGAAAGAAAATCATTATTGATTTTATTTTTTATCGTGATAATTAATTTTGATTTTTCATTTTCATTACTTGGTTTTTTTTTATATACTAACTCTTTTATAGCCTTTATCAAATTTCTATAATTTTCAAATCGTGAAGCCTGTGTATTTTCAATTACACCAAGAGCTTCTTTCGCCGCTTTCCCCCCTTTTTCGTAATATCCAGAACGTCCATTCCAAGGCGATGTTATTGGTGTTGGGCAATACTCATAAAGAAAAAAATTCATTAATTCTTCACTGCTAAGCGCAGTAGCTATATTGAAAACATCATTCTCCCACCACCCCCGAACATTCTCGTCCTTCTGCTCGGACACCAGTCGCAAAATACCCAGTGCTTTCAGATAGTGGGCCAGGGGTGTCGGGGTGCATCCTTTCAATGTGTGGATATGCAATGTCATGACATATCTCCTTCGAGCCTGCTGTCCGGTTCGTTGATCTGTGAGGCCCGAATATCCGCAGCCCGTACAAGGGTCTCGAAATAGGCGAGCTGGAAAGGCCCGTATTCCTGCAGCAGCCCGTGAACTCTCTCCGTCCAGCTCGGGCCATAACGAGCGGAAAGTCCAAGTGATGCGGGATCGAGGTGCAGGGTCAGCTGAGGCATTGGCATCAGATTATGATCATTGTCCTCCAGGGTGCATGCAGGCAGGATATCTTCCTCTCTCACTCCGCGAATGGGTTGGCCGATTCCGGACAATCGCGTATCGAACACGGGAAACTCCTGATCATGGGGGCTGGACTGGATGGTGCCTCGAATCTTCCCATGATGGGAACATACAAGATAGACAAGGAGATTGAACTCCTGCTGACTCAGTCTTGCGATGAAAGAGAGACGTTGTTTATACTCCTCGGGAAGTTCCGAGTGTTCCAATTCCTCCAAAATACCAAGCTCCACATATTCCTTGTAGGGTCCGAGCAAAGCTGGATGATCAGGATCGATCCCCCGCATCAGTTCAAAACAGGCCAGCGCGGACACCAACTCGTGCCGAAATCCCCTGCGACGCCCATGCTCTTTGGATCGGGAGAAAAATTCTCGAGGAGCCACCCAGGAAGGGGCCTTGGCCAGCCCCAGCGCCGCCCATGCTTCCGGAACCTCTTGCATACATGACAAAAACACAGGATGCGCCTTGCCCCAATCGTGAAGCCATGCTGCGAGGTCGAACACCGGTCTGATGCGCGCCAGATCACAACCAAGAGTTTCGATGACTGCTTCAAGTTCTTCGGCAACCTCCCTGCCGTGGGTGGCAATGGTCCGCCAATAATCCTTGCGGCTATCACCCTCATCGTCCTGAGAAATATCCGCGCTTGTGCCCTGGATGACAGGAACGACGGGAACGGGGTCATCCTTTGCTGAAGATTTTCCGCCGGTCCATCCTCTTTGCAGACTGTAACCACCGGTTTTCGACTCCACACAAATAGTCAGGCCCGGAGAGATGTCGTCCAACCGCAGGGGAATCCACTGCCCCTCCAAGTAATCCCATCTCCAAGCCCTATTTGCGGGTATCTCCTTGAGCCAATCTCTCATCATATGGACCGGTACAGGACAGAGACTGTTCTTTGTCGGCTGAATACCGGCTGGCGGAGGAACATTTTCGGTAAGGTCATCTATCCAGAAGACGGATAGATCTCGCTCGTCTCCCGCACGGATAAATCGGCTGATATCGAGATCGGCACCGGTCAAATCGGGACTGGTATCAAACAATTCGTCCGCTTCCCGCTGAGTGAGAAGATGGATGTACTCATAGGGAAAAAGCCGGGAAAGGAGGTGAGGGGCTTCCTGTTCGAGGCCTTCCTCAAGACTGGTCAGGGTCTCTATATCGGCTTTGCCTTCAAGCATTTCCAGGGCTTCTCTGGCTGCGACCAGCTCTCCGGGCTGATAAGGAAGAACTTTGTCGCCCAGCTCCCGATCAATGACCAGGATACGGCCTTGTCCACCATAGCGCGCACATCGACCGAAACGCTGTACCAGACAGGCCCATGGAGCGAGTTCCGTGACAAGGCTGGTTGCGGATATGTCCACACCCGCCTCCACAACCTGGGTTGCAATAATAATCCGATCGGCATTTTCAGAACAATGCCGTCTGGCCAGGAACCTTTTCGGCCATTGCTCGCGTTCACTCCCCCGAAATCGGCTATGAACGAGTTCGATTTCCGTTGTTGATTTCTCTTTATCAAGGAGAATGGAGAGCCTTTTGTAAATTTCGTTTGCAGCATCAACCGTGTTGAAGACGGCCAGGGTGATTTTCCCGAAACGGTCACCAACGGATTCCTTGTGCACGTTGAAAATCGTATCGGCCAAGCTCCCTTCTTTCCCCTTGGGAGATGGAATCGATCTGATTTCCAAGGATTTATTGATTCTCCACAACACCTCGTTCCGGTCATCGGCCGGGATGGTAAAGATATTTTTATCGAGTTCTTCCAATTGCTCATGAAAATCGACACTCTCAAGCCAGTCGGGCCGCAATGTCGCACTCATCCACCATGTCCGGCAGCCCGGCACCAAGGATTCGCACTGTTCATGGATGTTTCGAAATGCCTGAAGCTGGGCTGAGGTTATCAGTCCCACATCCATGAGCTGGACTTCATCCAGAACCCACAGGCAGTCGTTGTTCAATAAGGCGTACTCCATGGGCCAGCGTGCCCTGGCCGCTCCGAACCCACGGTTTAGCGCCCGGGAAAGAAGCATATCCTGGGTGCCCACGAGGATGGAGGTTTCTTCAGGATACAATCGCCAATCCGTTGCATCCTCCCCGCCCATGAGGATATGGACACCGATTTTCCTTGAATGGTCACTCTTTCCGTCCCAAAGCAGACCAAGTCCCTGAAGGATCTTCCGCATTTCCTGAACAGTTTGTTCCACAAGAGTACGCATGGGAAGCATCCATACCAGCCGACGCGGCCAGGTTCCGTCCCCCCGTTCGATACGATTGAACATCCATGCGGCCAGAACTCCATGCGTCTTGCCGAAAGCCGTGGGAATCCGAATCAATCGGTTGCAGCAGGCTGCATCACAGGCGAGTTCTGCCTGCCATCTGTGCGGGGTATGGCCTGTTGTTACTTTGAACCATTCGGAAAACGATGTATCATGCATGAGAGTCATCTCCCTGTTGGGTTGATCGATCTGTATGTCGTTCAAACATCCTGCAGGCGGCCTCCCTGGCCTCATCCCTGAGCCATCCGGGTTCGAGGATCTCAAATTCACCAGCCCAGGCTGCCGCCCACCAGAGCACTTCCCGGGGTTGAGTCACGCATACTTCGTACGTCGTGGAGCCATCGGGATGACTGATGAATTGTTGGGTCGGATGCCGGTATTCCTCGCGGATGTAGGGTGCAGCCCTGGGCGAGAACCGAATGCTGACCCGCTGTGGCGTGCCCGATGCGAAAATCCCGAACGACTTCTTGTGCCTGGCGTTGAAATCATAGCCTTTGCATTGCGAAAATCTCAAATCCGTTAGAATCACCGAGGTGATCCTGCACGCCTTGAAGCACCGGATCTGTTTCCGCTCGATGCATTTGGCATCCAGATAAAGCCCCCCATTGTATGTGTAGAGCTGATAGGGATGGATGGTATATGTTTCGGCAGGACTGCCCGGTTTTGAATACTCGATGATGATCCGCTCGCGCCTGGCAAGACTTTTTCGAAGCCGGTCGAGAATGTGGGATGGGCATCCGTATATAGGGGGGATGACCTCGGTTTCCATGAGGTTTTTGCAGATTTCCCGAATTTCCTGACCTGAACTTGCCAGCAATTGTCGAGCTGCCTTTTTGGCCGACAAGGACAGGTAGGACTCCTGTGCCTGACCGATCCGGCCGAGAAAAAGGAACAGGGAAAGGCATTGATCAAGTGGAAGCGATGCCAGTGGAATGCCTGTATCCTGATCAATGGCATACCGTTTCGTTTTTGCATCGTAATGAAAAACAAAGCCCATTTTTTCAAGAATCTGCTTGTCACGAGTAAATTGTGATTTTCCGACGCCGAGCTTCTCCCAAAGCCTTCGGCCTGTTTGCTCGGGATAATTTTTGACCCCTTGATAGATCACCACTAGGCGATTGATCTGCTTGACGCGAGTAGACATACTCATAGGTATTTCCGAAATTTGTTTTTTTGGCCAGGCCTCATTGCGGGGCACTCCCCTCCTGTAGGGAGCATCGGGGACACCTGGATGGA